>NZ_JALQDI010000076.1:0-5822 GCF_023631305.1 Caballeronia sp. INML3B | reverse complement strand
TCCCACACCTCGATGTCACGGTGGATCAGCGCGCGGTTCGCGTCGGTATCTTCCAGCAGATACAACACGCGGTCGTACTGCACGGTGAGCGTCTTGGTGACCCGTCGCGCTTTGCGCCACGTCAGCGCCCGCTCCAGACTCTCGTCGGCGCGCAGTGAACGCGGTACCCACAGGCCCGCTTCGGTCATCAGATGCCGCACCGTTTCCTTGGCCAGCCGGATGCCGTGGCATTGCTCGAGCTTCTCGCGCGCCAAAGTCGGGCCGAAGTCGGCGTAGCACTCTCGGATAATGCTCACGGCGCGCTGCGCCAAGGGAGCCGTCCGTGCCGCGCTTCATTGCGCTTGCCATGTCACCCCACGGCGAACTGACGCTGGCGTGCCGTACGGTGAAGCAGCTCACCAAGGAGATCGCGCGGTCGCGCACCCTCTCCTCAGATCTTCGACTGGGCGTGTCTACTGCCTTTCTGCGGTCCATCTGAAGGCGGTAGGCGCGCAGCATTGTGCTTTGCGCAATGTAGTCTTGTCCGAATTAAGGGAAAATACCTAGCTTAAGACGCATATACTTTGACGCTTCTAGCAGTACTTCGGAAGCCCCTTACGCCAAAAGTAGGTATCTGATGAAACAGATTTTCGTGACGGCTGCCTTCGCCCTGCTCGCCCCTGCTCCAATTACTTCGTTCGCTCAAACCGATGCGCCACTTACACGCGCACAAGTACGCGCCGAACTCGCCAATCTCGAACAAGCCGGCTACAACCCGCTGGCTGTTGATGTGGACTATCCGGTCAATCTGCAAAAGGCTGAAGCGCGATTGCAGGCTGAGCAAACGTCATTGCAGCGCCAGGCCGCGATTCAATCCGGCACACAGCAACACTAATGTTTACTGTTCTCTGGCCAAAGCGCCGACACCCGTCGTGTCGGTCCCCCGAATCCTGCGAGCGCCAGAAACAGGATCCCTCGCACGGGCTGCGCACCACAGCTTGAGCGACGCCTCCCGGACGCGAACTGCCGTTCGAACGCCAAGATGCCGAAAACCGCGAGCATCCCTTCCTGGCCGAGAGCACTTCGTCAGGTCGACGGGGCACGCCTCGTAGCGAGTAAGTAACGGCCAGTGGACCACCGGTGTCGATCGAATATTGAGCATCAAAGACCGCTATTAAGATAACTCTAAGTCTTTTAACGGCTCGAATTCTGCCAACAATTTCACAACGCGGTAGCGAGCGCCATCCTCCTCGCACGATCCCCGTTGTTTGACAGCAGCGTCTTGCCTTGCTCACGCTGGGGTGCTGATGCCGGCACCTGCCGGAGGAACCTGAATCGGCCTTAGCCGACGCTCGCCGTTAATCCGCCGTGCGGCTGCAGCGCGCCGCTTTGCTGTCGTTCGCAACGGGGCGCAGTCGACCATCGAACTTCCCCGATTAGCGAACGAGTCTTGCCGGACCACGACCCGCCATTCGAGGCTCGTCAACGTCCTAAAACATCAAGCTTCAGTCAATCTGATAACGCGTTGTCCGAATTGGGCTGGAGCGCCCGCGACATGACAGCGTGCATGTCTTAGCCGCAACGTCTACGGTCAACATCTGATTACCTCTGCGCTGACGTTGCGTATAGGATCGTCTTCGGCTCTGCAAGATCGAAAGGGGGCGCCTTCAGAATGACAGCGCTCCCCTAATCGCATAACTCTAGACCGACACGTACTCGGCTGTACCGCCGCCAAGCGGTTCAGAACGTCGTCTGTAAAGCCTGCGCGATTCCGGTTTCCGCTGACCGGAATGCGGCCTCAATGATTTCGATTACGTGTCGAGCATGTTCCGCGCTTGCAACGGACGGTGTCCCATCGACGACCCAGTCAACGAGCTGCATGACGTCGGCAAAGACGTGTTGCTCCGGTATGTCGCGGTGGGGCCCGGTGATGTTCGGAAGGATCCATTCGTTCCCACCAAAGCCCGCACGCATGCCATGGTCAGGCGCGGAGATCGCGATATCGCGGTTTGCGTAGTCAAATGGCTTCCCGTTGAGCAGCAAGCCGGCGATTGTTCCCCGTGTGCCGAAATAACTTCCGCTGAAATCCAGAGAATCCCGTAGTCCACCGGCCGCCGTCCCATACACAACCGCGAATAGACCGCGCCCGAAGTCCAACAACATAATCGTGTTGTCATCGCACTCGGTCACGATCGTTTTGTCTTTGAACGTTCGCTCTGGCAGACGGACGCCGGAAAGCGCAGTCACCGCCCGCGCGGGGCCGAGAATACCTGTGAGACCATGCAGAGCATAAACCGCCATATCGTATAGCGGTCCGCCTCCGGGTTTTTTGAAGTACCAGCCGGGATCGATGGGCGTCGTGCCCGGCGCATTGTCGCGCTCCGGTTCGTCTTCGTGATAATTCTCGAATGCCGCCCCACAGATTGCCCATGCGAGCGTGCCGAGGGTGCCATCTTCCACCATCCGCTTGATTGCCTGATTGTGCGGCCTGAGCATTTCGCCCGGCGAAGCAACAATTTTGAGGTCTCTTTCCTTCGCTAAAGCAATCAGCTCGTCCGCCTCGGCCGTGCTGACCGTCATGGTCTTGTTGAAGTGAACGTGTTTGCCTGCAAGCAATGCGGCCTTGCCCTGCTCAAAGTGGATTCCAATCGGCGTTGCAAGCGTCACCGCGTCAATATCCGCTTCATCGAGAAAGTGCTCATAGCTTGTAAAGGCTTGTGCGACGCCAAATTTCTCGGCCGCGCCGCGCACTCTCGATTCCACGGGATCACATAATGCCGTCAGTTGGACTCTGTGCGCGATGTCGGACTGAATCAGGTGCGGAATGACGCCTCTCAGGCTAACGGTGCCCACTCCGACGACGCCGATCTTGAGCGGTGCTCTCATATTCTTCTGCTCCTTGCATAGGTTTGAGCGATGATGCGTCACGCTTGCTCGATATCCGCACGCGCGCCCGTTCTCATTGATTCGAGCACGGCCTCCGTCGCGAACAATGCGCGCCGCGCTTCAGCAACGCCCACGGCGGGACGACGGCCAGCCTCCAGTGATTCGAAAAAATCTCTCAGTTGGAACAGGTATGCGTCCTCGTATCGCTCGAGGAAGAAATTCAATGGTCTGGCCGACGACAGACCTTGTGAACCACCGTGGAGGACGAGCGATTCGAGCTTGTTTCCCGCCTGGAGCATGCCCTGAGATCCTAGAACTTCCACACGCTGGTCGTAACCGTACGCCGACCTCCGGCTCTCAGAGATTTGAACGAGCTTCCCCGTCGCCGTTGTAAGCACGACCGCCAACGAATCGACATCGCCAGCCTGGCCGATGCGCGGGTCGATAAGACAACTGCCCGATGCAAATGCGGTGCAGAGGTCCTCGCCAAGCAACCAGCTAGCAAGATCTACATCGTGGCTGGTCATGTCGCGCACGAGGCCGCCGGATGCACGGACGAAGTCGATAGGAGGCGGCGCCACATCGCGGTTGAAGATAGTCACCTGTTCCGGGATACCGATGTCTCCAGCCAAGATCCGTTCGTAAATCCTGCGATATGTAGGGTCGTACCTGCGCATGAAACCCAGGGCAAACGGCACGCCCGACTCCTCTACGGCGCGAAGAGAAGACAAGACACGCTCGCGGTCTATGTCCACAGGTTTTTCACAGAAAATTGCCTTGCCTTCGCGGGCGAACGTCACGATCAGCTCAGCGTGCGTGTTCGTCGGCGTCGCGATGATAACCGCCGACACGTGGGTATCCGCGAGTATCTCGTCGAGCGTCGCCGGCTCTCCGCCGAAGGTCGAGGTCAACGCCTTGCAGCGGGTTTCATCAACGTCCATTACGTACCTCAGTTCCACGTCGCGCAGTTGTGCGAGCGCCCTGGCGTGAACGACTCCGATCCTACCCGCCCCTAGCAACGCGACCTGCCTCCTCGATTCGTTTAATGCCATCGGCCGCAACTCCTCCTCTATCATCGTGCTCGACTCCTTTTTCGTAGTGCCTCGATCAACGCCCTCGCACTCGCGTGGCAAGGGCAGCGAACGTCGTCACTCGGTGACGGGGACTTCTGCCAGTATTTCATCCTTGTAGCCCGGCCCGCGCGGTTCTTGGTAACTCACCGAAAACGAGAATGCGCGAACGCCCTCGTCGGTCGTGGGCCAGATGCTGTGCGGAACCCTCGGCGGAATATAGATGAGGTCGCCGGGCTTGACTTTCTTGGCTTCCTGTTCAATCTGCACGACCGCCTCACCAACGAGGATGTAATAAAACTCGTGTGTGTCGTGCGAATGAGGCGTCGCGCGCGTGTGCGGCGCGATCGTCCACTCTTCGATCGCCTCCAGATACGTTCCCTGTGTCTGCTCGAAGAGGGAGAACTTCGGGAACAGCCCCCAGACTTTCACGTTGTCATGCATCGATACCGGAACGACCGTGTTTGTAGAGCGAATATCCATTGACTTAGATCCTTTTCAGATTGATGTCTCGTGCAAATTCAGTCGGCGGCCCTCCGGGCTTCTGCCGAAATCCCCATTACGGCAAAGACCCCGCACGCCCCCTGCGTGAAGTTATGCAATCCTGGCCTCCCAGTGCGAGCAACATCACTAGGGAGCGATACGACAATCTTTGGCGGGCTTATTCATCGATAAGCGGCGAATGGAGTGCGCGTTCGTTCTCCGACGTGATCGGTGCAGCGTTGTCGCCAATAGCCACGAATCCCGAGCTGCTTGCAGGATTCGTAGAGCGGTTTCGGGATGCTACGTTGGAGCGAGCTACCTTATCGAGCGATGTTTTCAGGCAGTCCCAAGTGTGTGCAGCCCTCGCAGTTTCCATGTTGCCCTATATCGCGTCAGCGGAGGTACGGTGTTGCATTGACCGCCTGGTCAACGCTACCGGAAGGCTGCTTCTGGATGCAGGATCGGCATTGCTAAAGCATCTTCAACGGGACCCTTTCTGCTTGCTGGCAACTCGCGGAGGCGGTATCTCGGAGCTGTTTTACCTGCCGATTCGAATCTCGAAGGTGCTGGGTTGGATGGGAGCGGCGCCTGCCTTGGTCAATGACGAGAGCCGACGTCGAGAGTCGGAAGAGCTCTTTGCTTCGATCCTGCAACTGATCCTGGAGCACTATAGCGGTTCGATCGTATCGATGAGCGATGCGCAAGCGCCATATTGGGCGATCGCGCTGTCAACTGCCGCTAGACTGCGCCTCGGCGAAAACGCCGACGAACTGGCCGGCCGGATTTTCGCTTCCCTAACCGCTTGCGGAGGAAGGGTGGCGCGTTGGGATATCGCAGCCGATTCTGTATTCAATTATGTTCTAGCAAGAAGTCAGAATGCGTATGCCGGAGTACCGGAGCTGGTCGAACGGCCGAACGAAACTCTCACTGTCCTTCTTAAGGCCGCACCTCTGCTGGAACTCGACGAGGTATTTGACCATGATCTATGGAAGCTTGACGGCGTATCGTTTGCTGCCTATCTGAACCCCGTCTTCACAGAATATGGTGGCGAGACGATGAATCACGGACGAAACCTTGCTTGGGCGATCGGCCACGACGTTTTTCGCGTATCTGACCTTGTTCGATCGTGGCCAGGGGACGCACCGACTCCTCCGGACTCCACCACCGCAGCAAGCGCAGTGTTGGGTGCATTGCTTTTCCCCGATCGTACGCCGTGGTTTTGTCTCGAGCCGTCTTGCTAAGGTGAATGACCGGAAAGCGTCGTGCCACGGTCTAATCCGGATCGAGATTGGGGCGTCCGCAAAGGCCGAATCGAACCTACGCTTCAGTAAGCGACTCGGCACAACCGTTTCCCACTGCTGAATATTTCGACGCATGATGGGCGCGTTCAGCTTGACGGAGACA
>NZ_JALQDI010000075.1:0-31951 GCF_023631305.1 Caballeronia sp. INML3B | reverse complement strand
AATCATCAAGCTTCAACACCGTGAACATCGACTCGGTAAAACCATCGCTGCCGCGCATCCGTTCCATCTCGCTCTCGCTAATGGCTTCAGATTCAACGTTCACCCCTTCACTCAGGATGACCGTTTGACGAGGTATTTCAACGACCTGCTAGTCAACACGCTGCATCTGACGACGAACCTCCGCGAGTACGACTTCACGCTTATCGCGTCGCCGGCGGGCGGCATGTTCTATCAGACGGTGCGCTTCCAGTACCCGCGAGCGCCGATGGCCCGCGTCAGTGCACGCGACGACGCGACGGCGAACGGCGCTCGTGGAGGTGCCGATTCGGGAAGCGTCAGTGTCGCGCCCGACAAGCTCAACTGGGACTACAGCGTCGAGGGCCGCGCCGAGTTCACGCCCGAAACCGTCTTCGACGACGGCCATGCGGTCTGGATGCGCATGCCTGCCAAAGCGCAGGAGTGGCCGGTTCCGTTCATCCTCGACCACGGCGATCGTGTCGTTGCGAACTTCATCCGCCGCGGGGACTTCCTGGTCCTGCAGCGTCTTGCCGACGAGATCGTTCTGCGTTCCGGCAAGGACGAGGTCACGGTGACGCGCGGTCGCCGTCGCTTGTTCGGAGTGTTCTGATCGTGGCAAAAAAACCGGACTCGGCGACGCCCAGCGCGGAGCAAGAAGCACTCGTCAAAGGCAAGACGCCGCGCCACGCGATCATGAGCATCGGCATTATGGCTGCTGTCGTCATCGGTGGGCTGGGCTTCTACTACGAACTGCAAGCCACCAACAAGGCGGACGAAGAGGCGCGCCTCAAAAAAGCGACCGCGCTCAAGTCGAGTACCGAAGCGCCGGCTGCTTCGAACAACAACGACATCGACCAGATGATCCGTCAGCAGCGCCACGCAGCGGCGTCGGAAGCTGCAGCGCGCGCAGCTTCTGAAGCAGCGGCTCCGAAGCCCGCCGTCAAGCCGATGCTGACCGGCGCTGACTTCCAGGATGAAGTCAAAGGCACGGGCACGGGCACGGACACGCGCGAGCTTTCTCGCCAAGCCGCGCAAGACGCGATCTATACGTCGTCGATCTTCAAACAGGCCGGCGCGTCGCGTTCGGCGAACCAAGCGACCGGCGTACTGCCCGCTGGCGTCCCTTCGTTGGATGAGGTGCGAGCTGCTCGGAACGCTGCGGGAGCGAACACACCTGATGCGATGGCGCTCGCCTTGGCCAAGCAGGGACAGGCGCCCGAAGATCGCGACCGCGCGTTCCTGCGCGATGCGGCTTCGCAAGGCGGCATCGAACGCACGACCTTCAATGGCCGGTCGACGGGTTGCACGTTGACGCCTCCGCACGTCATTCACGTCAAGACGGTCGAGGGGCTGAACTCGGACAAGCCGGGTCGCGTCTCGTCGATGGTGGACGAGGACATCTATGACAGCCTGCGCGGCGACTGTTTGATGATCCCGAAGGGCGCCTTCATCAATGGTATGTACAGCGCGGACGTCAAAGTTGGCCAAGAGCGTTTGCTGGTTGCTTCGACGAGTCTGCGTCTGCCCAACGGCAAGAGCGTGCCACTCAACGGCATGCAGGGTGCCGACCAGAACGGTTACGCCGGATTCTCGGGCGATGTGAACAACCACTTCCTGAAGATCTTCGGCGCGGGCTTCATTACGGCGATTTTGCTGAAGGCGTTCGACAGCAGTTCTCAGACGGCGACGACCGCGACGCCGAACGGCGTCACTACTTATGGTGACACGGCGGGGCAGGTCGCGGCAGCGACGGCCCAGACCGTCATGCAGCGCAACCAGAATATCCCGCCGACCATCACCGTAGAACCCGGCCAGAAGTTCCTGGTGCAAGTGACGCAGGACATAGTCATGGAGCCGTACCATGACTAAGGCATGGGCGGCTGCCTGCCTGTCTGCGATCGCGTTCGGCGCGCACGCGGCGACCATCGACTCGATCATCAGCCCGACGCGCATCGTGCTCGATGATGGCACGAAACGCGCGATCGTCGAGCTGCCCGGCGAACCCGTCTACGCATGTGGACTCAAGCCGTTTCTGGCGTGGGCAAACCGATTTGAGGGCCAAACGGTCGAGGCCACGGCTGGCGGTGTTGCGATCAACATCGACGGCTCGCCTATCAGCCTCGAAAGCCTCTTTGTAAAGGCGGGCTGGTTGCGCCCCGCGACGCTTACCGATGACGCCCAAGCGAGCATCACCGAGCGCCGAGGGGGCTGGTCGTGCGCATCCGCGCAGGCGCCGTTCGACGCGATGCACACCTCGGTCGATCCCAAGATTCTCGCTGGCATCGCGCTCAATGAGTCCGCATACAACGGTCGGGCATGGCCGTGGACGCTGAACGTCGCCGGTCGCGGCTTCTTCTTCCGCACGCGCGAGGACGCCTATCGCGCAGTCCGCTATCTGATCGGCAACGGTCGGTCGGACTTTGATGTCGGCATCATGCAGATCAACCGTAACCTTTTGATGCTGCTGCTCGCGGCAGCCGGCAGTCCGTCTCATTCGAACGCGGTGCGTCACCAGCCGCCAACGCAACAAGCCGCACCGGCCACTGCGCAATCGCAACCGCCGCGGCCGCCGGACCTGCGTCGCGCGTCCGCGTTCGATAACGGCCGTCTGCGTCGCATCTGACACCGGCTCATTCTCTTTCACTTCTTGATTGGAGCCTTCCATGGCCTATTCCTGCACTGATTTCGTTGACGACGTACTGAACGACATGGTGATCCGGAGCTGGATCAAACCCGAGCAGTACGGGCCTGACGACCCGCAAGCTCAGTGCGATGCGGTATTGGGTGCAATCGGCGACGCGGACGTATCGCTTCGTCTCGCTGCTGACGCCAAGCAGTTTCATGCCGAACTCCTCGATGCTGTCGAATCGCTCACCGGCGTCGCTGAGCAGCATGGCCCCCTCGCCCTCGCGAACGTCGTCTATCTTCAGACGGCCATATTGAAGGGCGGGGTGATCGAGCTCACGCGCGACGAAGCGGAAAACTTCGCTTTCGTCAGAGACCTGCCTTCGGGCTGTCGCTGGTGGCACAGCGTCAAGCTGATCGAGTAAGTGGCACAAATCGCTGTCCAATCTCTTTTTCTCAACCCTTGCGGGCAAGCGGCCCGCTCGGGTCGCTCCGCATTTCTTTGTGTGGAGTGTTTTCATGTTTGAAGCAGCCAAGCTAGGCGCATCGCCCGAGCAGTTTCCCAACCTCGAAGCGGCGATTGGCTACATCGCCGGCACCGCGACGTACGCGGGTGAAGTTCGCCCGTGGGTCCGGAACGTCGATACGAAGGTCTTCCTGATCATCGGCGGCAGAGTGCAACCGCAAAACGGGGTGCGCCAATGACGCCGCCGTGGTTGTAGCAATACGCCAGTGGCCAGAAGACCGGCTACGCGAAAGCGTTCATGTCGTACGCCGAGTACTACGGAGTCGACGGATCTGCCGACGATGACCCGGAAATCGAAGAGCGGATTGCCATGCACCGGTAGCCGCTCGTGGGTTATGCGAGTCGCACCGGCACACGCCGCAACCTGGCCGCACTGAAGGGCGCCGACTGGCGCTTGTTGGTCTCGGCCAAGGGCGAGTTGCGTACCGAGGGCTTCGATCGCTACGCGTTGGATAACGGCGCTTGGACCGCTTACCAGCAGGGCCAACCCTTCGACGAGCACGCGTTTTCTGTTGCTGTCGAACGGCTTGGCGAGCGGGCCGACTGGCTTGTCCTTCCGAACATTGTGATGGGCGGGATGGCCTCGCTCGACTACTCGTTGAAGTGGCTGGATCGACTTCGCGGTATGCCGTGCCGGATGCTGATCGCAGTTCAGAACGGTATGCAGGTCGACGACCTCGCCTCGCTTCTGTCGCCCGCTGTGGGCATCTTCATCGGCGGTTCAACGGAGTGGATAGAGCAGACGGCGCACGTGTGGGGGTCCCTCGCGCGGCGGCGTCACTGCAACTTGCACGTCGGTCGTGTGAACTCGGCGCGGCGCATCCGCATCTGCGCGGCCGCCGGTGCCGACAGCTTCGACGGTACTAGCGTGAGCCGGTACGCGAAGACGCTTCCTCGGCTGGATCGAGCAACACGGCAAGCGGACATGTTTGCCGCAGCGCACGACGGTCTGGAAGAGGCGCAACGAGCGACGGCCGACCTTTTGATTTGATTTGAATCATTAACCCATTCGGGAGCGAATCCCGAATGGGTCGCTCCTATATTCTTGGAGCGAGAGAAATGGAACAGGAAATCCTGTTGAAGATGGAAGCTGCGATCGGCGTTATGCAGCGTTACCTCGAACAGGGCCATAGCTTGAGCTGCGCCTATTCGGGCGGCAAAGACAGCACGTGCGCTCTGGTGTTGATGCTTGAGGCGATTCGCCGTGCCGGCGGCACGACCATCACCCACCATGTCCAGTCGGCAGACACGACCATCGAGAACCCAACGATCGCGAACTTCCTGCACTCAGTACTGGACGAGTTGCAGTTGTATATCGAAGCGTCGGCGTTGCCGGTGCAAGTCCACGTCACGACGCCGTCGTTGGCAAGCCAGTTTGTCGTCACGACCATCGGGCGTGGCACATTGGTACGGACGCCGGAGAATGGCGTGCGTGACGGTAGACGGACTCGAGCGTGCGCGGATGCTTGGAAGGTACAGCCGGGAGGTCGGCTCCGAACACTGCTTGAACGACGAGCGGCGGATGACGGTGCTCGCGAAGTTATAACGGTGCTCGGATTGCGCAAGGACGAAAGTACCTCCCGTGCGGTCGCCATGACCGAGCGACGCGACAGCGCCGAGGTTGCGGTCCGAAGCAGAACCGGGGCGCTGACCCTCAGCCCGCTAAGCGAATGGACGTCCGATGATGTGTGGACGATGCTCGCGCTGCTGGCCGCGGACGAAGGCATGACGTTTCCCTCGCCGTTGGCACCGAGCACTATTCACCGCCTGTCCGAGATCTACCGGGCAGGAAACGGTGGAACGTGCGGTGTCGTGGTGGGCGAATCGGGTGCTCGCGCCGCGTGCGGCTCGCGTTTTGGGTGCTCCTTCTGTTGCGTCGCCGGTGATCGCGACAAGTCGCTGGAGGCCATGATCGAGGATGAGCAATACGGGCATCTTCGACCGCTGAACGACTTCCGCAACTATCTGCTTGCGATCCAGTGGGACATGTCGCGACGCGAGTTGGTGGGCCGGTCGTTGAGTGACGCCGGTTACACGCGCATCCAGGCAGACACGTACAGCTACCTGACGCGCGTCGATCTTCTGAAAAAGCTCTGCAGTATTGACGCGGCCGAACGCGACCGCGCCGAAGCGCACTCGGGGGCACTGGTGACTGGTTTAATTCCCGATACGGAAGAAAACCGGGCGTTGTGTGAGCCGCAATTTGAATTCGTCACGCCACAGCAGTTGGTGGCGATCGACTTCTTTCTCTCGATGCATCATTACGCGCCGCATGCGTTTCCTGCACTGGCGGTTTGGCACGACGTGAACGTGCTTGGGCGTCGGTATCCGGTTCCGAAGCTCGACGGCTCGCCTAAGACCGACATCGTGCTGCACGGCTGGTATCCAGTTGGGCAGTACGACCGGGACGCACCGTCAGTCGGGCTGCGCTCGTTCGATGCAGAGCAGTGGAATCCGTACCGGCATCCGGGTCGGCCCGGGCGATATGCGAGGACGACTGGCGGCGAGCAGACGGTGTATTTCGAAGAAGCCTCGCAGTTTGAGGTGGACGCGGAAGCCGCCTGTGCGTTCGTGACGTGCACGTATGACACTGCTTTCATGTTGGATGCGCAGCATCGTAACGCAATCGAATCAGCGCATTTCTGGCTGAACGAAGGCATCGTGAAATTGCCGACCGGTATGGCGCAGCGGTATCAGGACATGGCCAAGCGCGGGCAGTACTTCGCGCGACTCGCTCAACGACTGAATCTGACGCCAGCAGATCTCGACGCGCATTTGGTCGAGAACGCCATCGGCGACGACGAGCATCAAGCATTGTTGGGCTGTGACACTACGCAGTTGAGTCTCTTTGCAGAAGCGGCGTAGCCGCAACCAAGTTTTTCAACACGTCCCAGGCTAAAACCCTGGGACGTTTTTTTTTGCGAGGTCGAAATCATCAAAGTTCGGCGCGGGTAGTGTTTCGCCCGGCTGCACTCCAAGCAGCCGCAGCGCGTGCATCATCGCCGCGCTTTCGCGAGCGAAATCAAGCCGGAGGGCCTCGCCTTCCATCGTGGCCTCTATGCCGGAGAACACGCTGAAGGCGTGCAGCGCGAGATTGAGCGCACGAGCGATTTCGCCGTCGCGCGTCTTTTCATCGAAAATCGGATTCATAGCTGCCCCCTGGGCTCGGCATCCCCCGTAAGCAGCAGACACCGTGCCGGGCGGGAGCGAACGCCTCACGTGCTTCGTGCTCGCACCGACGCGAGGGGGAAACGCCCTAAAAGTTTGGAGCCCTTCATTGAAACAATCTCGTTTCACCTGCGTTGATTGCGGCTTCTGCCAGCCCGTGCATCATCCTTGAGCCGATTATCTCTGGGAGGTCGGGCAATAGCTCCTTTTTGAGTTCGAGTACGGCCTTGGCGGTGTCGCAGCCATCGCCTTCGAGAAACGACTCTTCGAGGCTAAACCACATCAAGGTGACGTTGGTCCACTCGTCGCTTTCATAGCTTTTGCTCGAGGTCACGGCGATCACTCGTCCAAGACAAAAGAGGGCCAGCGCTATCCACCCGGGTTGTCGCGGGTCGCCTGTCAGCTTCCGATGCGCACGTGTAATTGCAAGAACGATGGGATCGTCAGGATGCGCCGGCCGATTCTTTCGGATCATCTGATCGATGAAGTCCACGAATTTCTGGTTTCGGAATGCTTGCTGCATGCCCTCTGCCCAAGCTTGCGGCGCCACGGCCTTCAATTGTTTGGCCATTCGTGCGGCGCCGAGCGGGGCCTCTCGTAGGGCTTGGGCGAGCTCATCCTCCCCTATGGCGTCAGCAACCTGACCGAACATTGATAATTGCTTCGCTCGCTAACGCGACGCGAGTGCGCGGGACTGTATAAATTGCTTAATACCTGTCGATCAGTATAAGTTACCTTTGATTCCGGTTACTATTTGGGAAACAAGGTGTGTACGGGGAGCCGGTATGGAAGCGGAACGGGAGGTTCTCTACAAGGGTTTTACGCTTTCGCCGATGGCCGTCGATGATGGCGATTTTTATACTGCGATGCTGATCGTGCGAGCGCCCGGTGGAGAAAGGCGAGCGAGCGGTATGCTGGGTCAATTTCCCTGCGCTTTATCGGCGACCCAATACGCGCTTGCTTATGGGATGGCGGAGGTTGATCACCGGGAACTGCCGATTTTGGATTGGCCGGTCAGGATCCGCGTACCGCTTGCAGGGCGCCGCTTAAGAGCTTATTGACCGAAACGATGCTGGGTCACTTCCCGCCTGCTACCCTCCGTTCGTATCTCGCTAACTTCTGCCGCATCGACCACCCGGTTGCGGCCGCGCTCCTTCGCCCGGTACAGCGCAGCGTCTGCGAGGTTGAGCAGCGCCGGCGCCGAATCCGGCGAGGTGGGGAGCGAGCACGCAAGACCAATTGATACTGTCACCGGCCCACCGTTTGAGGATGCTGACGGGATGCCAAGTGTTTCGATCGCGGACCTCAGCGACTGCGCGACGCCCAGCCCTGCCGTTGCCTTACAGGCCGGAAGCACCATGACGAACTCTTCGCCGCCGTAGCGCGCCACGTAGTCGCTTTGCCGCCGCAATGTGGTCGAGAGTGTGCGCGCGACCCGGCGCAAGCAGTCGTCGCCGGCAAGATGCCCGAAGGTATCGTTGTATTGCTTGAAATGATCAACGTCGATGAGTAAGACGCAAAGCGGCTGGTCGCTGTCAGATGCGAACGAAAAATCGCGCGGGAATCGATCGTCGAAGTAGGCGCGGTTGAAGACCCCCGTCAGACCATCGCGCGCCGACGTCTCCACCAGTCTCTTTTATGCGTCTCGGACAGTCGCCGGTATAGGCCGGTCGTCTCGTAGATCAACATCCCGAGGACTGCACTCGACGAAATCATCGACGCTGCGCGCGCCGCGTACCAGCCCACGCTATAACGCGCCCCGGCAGACAACGTGAGCGTCACATCGATAAGCGTGCCGAGGAGCGCGACGGCGAGCCACAAGTCCATCAACGAGCGCAGTCGAGTCGTGCTGTCAGGCCTTCGGTCAGCGTCACCCATGTCGCGAACACAGGCAGGAACGGGGGAATAACCGGCCCAGGACTTTTCGCATATGGCCAGACAAAGACGGCGCCACTCATTGCGAGCAAGGCCACGATCGCCGCCATAACTCGATGCCGGAGGGTGGATGGCAGGTGAATCAGCGTTGTTTGCATTTGGTGAGCGTGCAAATGCGGCCGGTTGCGGCCGTCGCCCTTAACAATTCATCGGAAGGTTCCGCTTTTACGGTCGGAGCGCTGGCTTCTTGAGAGCGCCGCCAGCACAATGCGCGCCGGGGTTGGCTTAGCCGTTGCTATTGGCTAGATGGCAGGCAACATTAGAAAAGTTCGATGCCATGAAAGTTACGATCGTTTCGTATGGCGCTCCTCCGCCGGGGCATGAGGAGGACATGCGCAGGTTCTGCTTCCAGACGGAAGACGGCCCGAGCCCGCCGAGACGTCACTCAATCTCCCTGCGCACCGCCCGAGTCATTCTGGAAAGCAACCCTCCCGACGACGCGCTTACCAAAATGCTGCGCGCTATCGTGAGCACTGCCAGCGGGGACTACGACGGCCTTATTGGAAAAACCTACACAGACAACGGTGATGCCCCCTATGCGCGAAGGCGTAGAAACGATGAAGGTCGAGCACGGTGATTGGACCATCGACTCGCGGCCACAACAAATGGGCCACCATTGGCATTCGTGGTGCGAGATTGAACGCCGGCCAACGGACGACGGGGTCGGTGGGGAAATTTTCCATTTGTCCGATATCGGCCACTTCGACACGCAACAGGCGGCCTACGCCCGAGCCGTTTCATGGGCAAAGGCGTGGATAGAGGCGAACTTCTAACGCGGGTGACCTGGAGGCAACGGGTTTGCGTTCGCGCTCACATCTTATCGACAGGCTTGCCGATACGCGCTCAGTAAAAAACGGGTTATTGTGGTGGTCGTTGTGCGGCCAGATGAAATTGAAGACCTAAAGCGACTGTTCGGAAAGGAAAAAGGACGACGGTGCGCCCGTCGTCCATGCGCTGTGGCACTCCTGCCAGCGTTCCTCAGGACGCTAGATGATGATCGCGCGCGGGCATGAATGCGCGGATCAGCATATAGAGGCCCGAGAGGCCCACGAGGACATACACGATGCGCGCGCCGGGCGAACCCGCGCGGAAGATGGCCGCGACCAGGTCGAACTGCAAGAGTCCAACGAGCCCCCAGTTCAACGCGCCGATGACGAAATCCCGTCGACTGGATCACGGGTGCGCTCGTCATGAACGGCGACGTTACCTTTCGAAGTGATGGTTGGCATCTCTATGCTCCGGAAATGGATCGACTAGTAGAAGCGTGTCCTACGGTGACTGCGCCTTGCCCGAGCCGAGCTCCGCGCCGGACCGCGCACGTCGTGGGTTGTCATGCTTTAAATCTCACAGCGACTGAGAGGAGCGGGCCTTCGTCACTTGCAGTCGGGCTGCTGCGAGCCTCAGCGCTTGAACATCGCGCTGGCGGGAAGCGGCGAAACCGCGCCGCATAACGGTTAAGGGTCAACAAAAACTCGTCGGGAAACGCCAAGTTTTTGAGTATTGGATGCACCTAGGAATCCGTACTTTTCTTTCAGCACTCAACGTGCCGTTGCCGAACGAAAAAACGGGAACGACAGTTGCAAAACGCTCATGCACCGCGGTTCAATGTTCAGGTCGCAGGCCGCTCATTGGTTCCTTTCATCGTTAACCGTTCAAGGAGCCGTCATGGCAGCCAAAACTACCCAGGACCTCTTCGTCCATGCACTATTCGAGCACCGCGCCGAGAAGCTACTGAACCGCGCGCTGCTCAAGCTCGCGCGCGCCAGCACACCGAGTCGCGTCTTTAAGCCCGGACGACACGCCCGCAAGGCGTCTTGTGACGATCGACAGCGAAAATCCGAGTAATTGAGAGTCCGACAGCGCATGAAGACGCGCTCGGCGGGCGCCAAGGGCAGCCCCCCGATGAGCTGCTCCCGGAATCCATCGCGCCGCAACTCGCCACGCTCGCGAGCCGACCGCCCGCGAGCGGCGACTGGCTGTGGGAGATCAAGTTCGACGGCTATCGGTTGATGTGCCGAATAGAAGGCGGACGCGCGAACTGATCACGCGTGGTGGACACGACTGAACGGACAAGATGCGGACACTGGCGACTGTCATCGAAGGCATGCCGGTCGACAACGCCTGGCTCGACGGAGAGGTGGTTGTGCTGACTAAAAGCGGGGTGCCCGACTTCAACACACTGCAGAACGCGTTCGACCGGCGCAGTACGGCGCAACTGACCTTTTTCGCATTTGACATTCCCTTCTTGAACGGCAAGGCCCTCCGCGACGTGCCGTTCGCACAGCGCAGAAACTGCTCGGGGAGTCAATCAGCCAGACATCAAGCAAGCGCATCCGTTTTAGCGAATCGTTCACGGAGGACCTGCAATCCCTGCTGGTCCGCGCCTGTCGGATGCGGCTGGAAGGCATATCGGCAAACGCGTTGATGCGCCGTATCGATCCGGTCGCTCGACGGCTTGGATCAAGCTCAAATGCTTGCTCAGGCAAGAGTTTGTCGTGGGTGGGTATATGCGGCAAGTGGGCGCAAAGTCCGGGATGCGCTCGTTAATGCTCGGCGTGCACGAGCGCGACGGCAGTTTGCGCTTCGCCGGAACAGTGAAGGCGGAGCTGAAGCCGCGTCCGCTTGCGGAACTGGAAAAAAAAGCGGCGAAACTCCTTCGGGACAATCCGCCTTTCTATAACCCGCCCCCGCGCGAAAAAGATCCCGACTTCGTTGGCTAGCGTCCGAACTCGTCGTTGAAGCGTCGTTCCTTGAATGGACGCCGTCGGGCGAGGTTCGTCATCCCGTTTTCCAAGGCATGCGCGAGGACAAGCCCGCCACCGCCGTGACCGAAGAGACGGTGGTCGAGGTCGATGAACCGATGAACCCGAGAGCGCGGTCGCGCACTAGATGGCGCGACTGACGCGTGAGCGCTTCTCCGCGGTCCTCGGACCCAAGAACCGGGTAAAAAAGATCTTCATCGACTACCTGCGCAACAGCAGAGGGGCAAGCACGGTCGCGGTGTTCTCAGCACGCGCGCGATCAGGCATGGGGGTGTCGATGCCCATTTGGCTTTCACCGCACGCGGCAAGGCATTACGGTGGCGATGCGAAGGGCGGTCGGCCTGCGCTGACCGGTGCAGCATCAGACTTGCTGTTGCCTGCCGCAATTATCGAGCACGGCGGCACGATTAAAAACTGATTCCGCGAGCCCCCGAAAAGCATGCGACAGCTTGGCTTTTCTACGACGATACCGCCGCCTTCTCAGACGACTGTCGTATTTTCATTGACGTCACGCTGAAATTTACACGCTTAAACCGCAGTGTTTGTATTTCTCGCGGGAAGCGATCGGCACGCTGTGTGCAGATGTGGAGGTACTGGCGGTACATGAGGAACCGATCCCCGGTGACATCAGGTCGTGCAGGTCTCGGACGGCACGCATACCGTGGTGCTGTGGGAGGCACCCGAGCCGGACCTTTCTGTGCGGCCGCGTATGCAAGCGATGCTGACCATTCGTCTTTGCGATCCACTGAATCCCGTGCGTAGGAAAGATGTCTGCGAGCGCTTGCAGTCGCACCTAAGCGCAATGCGCAATGAGAAGCGCGCTGCACGTGAGCGACCGCGTGCGCATGGCTGGGGCGTGCAAGCCGCCGCGTAGCGCCTGCGCGCGAATCAGGCAACGCTGTCTCAATGTCAGCAGAAGACGTACTGCGCAACGGGCGGTGCCATTAAGAGAGCTCGTTCCGTTGCCGTCCTACTGCATCGACACGTACACTTCTTTCCGTGGCGTTGAAACGAAAACTCGAGTCGCACAATGGCAGTCACCGAGCTTCCGGCCCAACCTCACGCCTATCCGGACAAGCGGTTGCCGCGCGTGCGTCGCAGGTTTCGTCGCTGCGCTTCGACAGATTAGTCGTTACGGGGAAGTTGTTGCTGTCCAGCGATACAGAGACGGTGTAGGAAGTTGACGCAGTAGTAGTCATCGAAGCCCCGGCCGGTCATCGGTCGGGGCTTCGTCCTTTTTGGCGCGGCGCTGCAGCGGAACATAGTGCGTGGGGGAATCCAAGCGTACGGGGTAAATCAAACTGAGGCAAAGACGACGCGCCCTTCCTTTTTCAGGCCGGCATCATTCGGCTCGATGATCCAACATTCGAGTTCGGGGTAAGCAAGCCGACGATACACGCTGGTTTCCAGCAACTCGCCGCGAAACCGGCGGTATAGAAGGTGCCCAGAGAAGTAGTACTGCGGCTCAAACGAAGAAGGCGCTGTTGAGGGAACGGCTCCGCGGAAAGTCGTGCGCTTGTCTGCTTCAAACGTCGTCCATAGTTCGCTGCGCGCCGGCAGCAGCGTCGCGGGCCTCACCGCGTCCGTTACGGCGTATCCCCAGCCCGCTTTCGGCAGCGCGTGCCGTGCGCCGATCTTCGTACACTTAATTTCAAACGCGCTGCTGACGACCTCGAAGTCCCAGTCGCATCGATTCTCCACGGCGAACGTCACCTTCCCTGGGGAGCCTGGGATGATGCGAGCCTTGCTGATCGCAATTGACAGTTCCCGCGCGTGCGTCGTTTGGGTCGACTCGTAGTCGGTCACCGGTTCACTGAGTTCTTGTTGGCATGCATTCATGCTGATACCAGTAGTCGACGAGGCGCTGCGCGTACTGCAGGTCTTCGGGATAGTGGGGGTCGTCCCAAAACGGTGAAGGGTCATATCCCGCCTTGCGCAACGCGGCTAACTCTGACTGGTGCTCAGCCATCGTGGGGCTCGGGTTCGTCCTCAGTGCAGTCAGGTCATGGCACTCGCGGTCGGTCAGGTACCTGCCGGGCGGCGGCATCTCGCCGACGGTGCAACCGGCGAGCAAGGACGCCGACGCAAAGGCGATCAGACAGTGTTTGCAGGTCGCGCCCACGATGGCCATCCGCGTTTAGTCGCCGCTGCCGAGTTCGCTGTGCTTGTGCGAGTGCGTGGCCGCGTGAACGAGCTCATAGTGAGCGCCTTTGCCGCTCCGGGTCGGCGGGAAATGCTCACCCTCGACGCACGTCAC
Source organism: Caballeronia sp. INML3B (assembly GCF_023631305.1). NCBI lineage: Bacteria > Pseudomonadati > Pseudomonadota > Betaproteobacteria > Burkholderiales > Burkholderiaceae > Caballeronia > Caballeronia sp. INML3B. Next base: position 18,660 of record NZ_JALQDI010000075.1, on the reverse strand, counting down.
CTCGAAGCCGGATCCGCCGTCGCCTTCCTTCACTACCCTGTAGATGCCCGAGGTTTGCACCTTCTCGCCGGGTTTGTGCTGCTCTGCCATAGTTTCCTCCTTGCGGATACAGCGTATAGAGAGCAAAGACTGTTCCGGCACGATCACTTGCGGCTGAGGTAGCGATCGAGGAGGGGGGTGGCGCTGGCGCCATGCACAAACACCGACAGTACGATGGCCGCAAGCGTGATCGGAAGCATTGGGCCAACGCGGTCGTGCCCCGCCTCTTCGACGGAAAACAGCAGGTAGTAGAACGCGCCGACGCCGCGCAGGCCCAACCATCCCGACAGAAACCGCTGATGGCGGTCCATCGACGAGCCAACGAGAGAGAGCGTGCTGCCGAGTGGCCGGGCCACAATAAACAGGAAAAGCACCGGCCAGACAACGGACCAATGAATTAGCTCTCGCCAATGCGCAGATACGACGCTGCCGATGATAACCATCAGACCCAGTTCGACAAAGCGTTCGATCTCGACCGAGAAGCCCATCATGTTTTCCGCGATATACGCATGAGCCAGTTCCGGATCTTTGGCGGCTTCCTCCTGCTCGCCCCGCTCGACTGATTCCAACACCTCGCTTGGCGGCTTGTCACCGGTTGCCTTCATTTCCTGCCGCCGTAGCGCGACGCCGGCGGCGAAGACTGCGATGAAGGCGTAGCCATCGACGATCAGCGTCGCACCGTAGGCCAAGGCAACGAGCCCGAGCGCCAGAAAGCCTTCCAGCCCCAGCGCATGATCGTACTTCGTGCGCAGTTTCGTCACTAGCACGACCACCCCGGTGCCCAAGGCCCAGCCGAAGAAGAGCGCGCTCGCCAGCCCCCACGCGATCGCAAGGGCGAACGTCCAGGGGTTTCCGCTGCCCAGACTGCTGACTGCGCAAAGCGCCAGCGCAATGTAGACCATCGGAGAAGCCGCGCCGTCGTTGAGTCCGCCCTCCGATGACAGGGCGAAGCGCAGTGGCTCATCGTCGCCGGCTTCCTCGACGCGCAGTTCGTTGGCCAGAACCGGGTCGGTTGGTGCAAGCGCAGACGCCAGCAGCAACGCCGGGCCTGCGGCAAGCCCGAGACCCCATCGTGCGCCGGCGAACATGATTGCGATGGTGATCAGCATCGCGGGGCCGGCGAGGCGTAACGTCAGTCGCCAAAGCGGGTCGGAGAGCTCCACGCGCAGATACATTCCGATGGCGAAAAGGGACACGACAAGTCCCGCTTCGGTGAGCGTGCGAAGTAGGCGCACGTCGCGCTCGATGTCGATCGTCAACAGCCCAGCGCACGCCGGACCAAGCAGGAAGCCGACGACGAGGTACACCATTGCGCCGGTCATCGGCAGCCGCTCGACCAGTTTGCGGCCTAGCGCCATTAGCACCATCAATGCCCCGACGATCAGGAACCAAACGGCTTCGATCGTCATCAGCGTCTCCTATTAGAGCTTCTCCAGTCTGGGGAACTGATTGAAGTGGCGAATCGCCAGGGTCGCCTCGCCCAGTTCTTCATAGATGCGCGCGGCGTTGAAGTGGGCATCTGCGAAGTCGGGGTCGTGTTCGATGCAACGCTCATATGACTGCAATGCTTCGCGGAAGCGGCCGGAATCTTCAAGCGCCACGCCGATGTTGAACAGAAGCACCGGGTCGTTCGCGCGGTATCGCAGCGCCTCTTGATACACCGCGATGCCCTTTCATTCTCAGCCCGTCGCAGGTGTGGCGGCCGTCGCCATCGGGCAGTTCAACGTCGGCTCGGATCACATCGAAGAGGAGGCTGCCCGCCAATGCGCGTGCGGTCTTACAGTCGTATGCGACGAAAGGTTCGTGACCATCTGCTCGATGAGCGCGGCCAGTCCCTTTGCAAAGTCACAATCGTCGTCCAGAACGAGAATTCTCATGGTGTTTCCCAGCAACGCTGCGATTTTTGATCCGTTGCGAGCACGGGCTCAAGCATAGAGGATGCCAACCAATGAACACTGCAGCCAGGTCGCGTCGCGAAAGCCGTCGGTTGTTGTGGAGCGAGCTCTGCCTATGCCATCTTTTCAACGGGGCAGGAATGTGTGCGGGCGTCGGATCAAAGCGGGGCGGCGAAAAAGGGCCGATGGCGTAAGTTGACTTGCCGAGCCTACGGTTCTCAAGCGAGACGCTCGATCGCCGACGACAAAGATTGTCCGGTCGACCAGAAATCCGTCCAGGGGTCCCGCGACTGAAAACTGAGGTATTCGCGCGCCGTCTGGACATTCCATTGGGCGCCGCTCTTCAGCTCGGTGAGCTGCTCCCACGCGAGCGGCATGGAAACGCCCATGCCCGGCCGGGCGCGCGCCGAGAATGCCGCTGCAGTCGTCTGTCCTTTCCCGTTGCGCAGATAGTCGACGTAGACCTTGCCCAAACGATTCGCAGGCCCGGATACCGCGGAGAAGCGCTCGGGAATCGTCTTGGCAAGGTGTCGGACGAACGCCTGCGAGAACGACTTCACCGTCAGATAATCCAACTCTGGAGTGAGCGGTACGACCACATGCAGGCCCTTCCCGCCGCTCGTCTTGAGCCACGCCTCAAGGTCCAGTTCTGACAGCAGCGTGCGAACGAGCAGTGCCGCCTCCTGGACGTGGTTCCATTTCACGCCCTCGCCGGGATCGAGATCGAACACAACCCGGTCGGGTTTGTCGAGCTGGCGGACGATTGAATTCCACGTATGAAATTCGATCGTGTTCATTTGCGCGGCGGACAGCAAGGCGTCTGCCGTATCGACTGTCAACAGCGGCGGATGATTGGGCCAAAGTTCGCGATTGTGCGCAGTCAGGCCGGGCATAGCCGTGCGCTCGACATGCTTTTGGAAAAACAGGTTGCCCGCCACACCTTCGGGCGCGCGAACCAGGGCTACGGGCCGGTCCTTTAGGTGCGGCAACATCCACTCGGCTACGCTTGCGTAGTAGCGAACCAGGTCGGCCTTCGTAATCGCCGCCGACGCATCGATGACTCTTTCCGGGTGAGTGATCTTAAGCTGCGGCGAAGGCTCTGCCAGCTGCGTCTTGCCTCCCTCTCGGACGACGCTGCGTGCGGGCTTATCAAGGCGCAGACCTTTAAACGATGATTGTCGTATGACACCGTCACCTGTCCATTCGGCGAACTCCACTTCGGCGACCATGGTCGGCTTGAGCCACCGTTCGCTGCCTGCAGCACGTCTGGACCATCGTCGTGCCTTGGCAACCTGCACGTCGAAGGGCGCCGCGTCGATCTCCAGCCCAATCAGGCGATTCCAGAGATCTCGAGCGGTCTTCGAGTCCCAGCCGGTGCCGACGCTTCCCGCGTCATGAAGCTTGTCGCCCACGTAATATCCAAGCAACAGGCTGCCGACCTCGCCGGATTTACCGCCGCGGCCGGTCATGCCGCAGATGACCAGTTCCTGCCGGAGTCGGGCCTTTGCCTTCAACCACGATTCCGTGCGTCCCGACTCATACGGCGCATCGCGCCGTTTGAGCACAAGACCTTCCAGCCCTAGCCCGGCGGCAGCCGCGAAGACCTGTGCGGGAGGTGCGTTAAAGTCCTGACTGAACAGAAGCTGCTCTCCTGCGTTTTCGAGAACCGTAGCCAGTCGCGCTCGCCGTGCCCAAACCGGCACTCTCCTGAAATCTTCGCCGTCCAGGTACATCAGATCGAACAGGAAGAACACGATGGCTTGGTTGTTTCGCCCGTCAATTGCATTCTGAAGTGCCGAGAAGCTCGGGATGCCGTCTTCGAGTACGACAATTTCGCCGTCGAGCCACGCGCTCACGACCGGGAGTTCTTTGATCGCGGCGGTCAGGGCCGGAAACTTCACGGTCCAGTCGTGTCCGTTCCGCGTGAAGAGCTTCACTCGACCCTTGTTGATTCGAGCCAGCAGGCGGTAACCGTCCAACTTCGTCTCGGTGATCCAGTCGCCGCTTTTGGGAAGCGCACTTGCCAGTGTGGCAAGCTGCGGTTCGAGTTTTGCCGGTAGCGGGGCCGGCACTGCGGCGGATAGGTCGATCTTCGACTCCTTGGCGCGCGGGCGTGCGGTTGTCTTCGGCTCGCGTTCTTCAAGAAGCCCCAGCGGATTGGCGACGATGCTGTCGGGCAGCGCCTTGATAACGTCGTATTCTTCAAGCGGGCGAGCCCACTCGTCTCGCTTCTTGAACAACATCCATTGGTCCTGCTTGTCGCCCGGCTTGGAAATGCGCACCAGCTCCCATAAGCCGGCAAGCTTCTCACCGTGCAGGCGAAAAACGAGCTTGCCTACCTCCATGCCTTTGGCGGCGTCGCCTACCGGCTCCCACGTTCCGTGGTCCCACACAATGACCTTGCCGGCGCCATATTGCTTAGGCGGGATCGTGCCTTCGAAGCCCGCATAGGAGACTGGGTGATCCTCGACTCGCACCGCCATCTGCTTTTTGCTGGGGTCGTAGCAGGGACCTTTAGGCACGGCCCAAGAGAGCAGTACGCCGTTAAGTTCGAGGCGAAAGTCATAGTGCAGACGGCTCGCCCAGTGTTTTTGGACGACGAAGCTGAGTTTGCGTGCGCGGAGGGGAGTCTCGGTGGTAGACGCAGGCGGCTCGGGCGTGACACTGAAGTCCCGCTTCTTTCGATAGCGGGCGAGGGGAGGCGCAGTAATGTCGCGGGGCGAGGCCATGACACAATCAGTAAGTGCGGCTGCGGCCGATGGTCACTGCCCGCAGCGACGCGCGGATTGAAGAACAGCAGCGCCCGCGGGCACGGCGAGTTTCGCGCCTTTCAGCTCGATCAGGTCGATGTTTGGCATGGGTCCGGGTCCGCCCTGTCGCCGTCTCCCGTCTTGATGCGCGTCGTGCCTGGCGTCGCGAGAGGGTCGTTCGCGAGGAGCGGTCCTTGACCGATTTACCAATGAGGCCCTCCGACTTTTCGGTGTTGAGGCTCTTAGCAGTCTTAGCCACGGTGCGCTCCAGGCGAGATTGACGGAAGGAGCAAAGCGCATTCCATCAGGACTCGGCGGTTTAGCAGCTGGGGACGGGAGCCATAAGGCGTCGGTTTGCAGAGGCAGCCCGGCGTTGAGCAACAGAAGACGACCTGCTATGTTGTCTGCACTTCAACTTTGATACGACTCCAATGCCTACTGCGCTAACTACAGACGAAATCCGCGTCCGTGCCTATCTGCTGTGGGAGAGTGACGGTCGCCAATCCGGACGTGATGACCATTATTGGCACGAGGCGATTCTTCAACTTGAGCGTGAGCGTGTCTCCGAGTCTGAGAGCGCAAGCATCGGCGTCGCCGCTTCGTCGGACGCTTCCACTTCAAAGCCAGCGAAGCGAAGCGCAAGCACAAAGGTCGGCAGAGCGTTGCCTGCCAACGTTGGCCAAGGAACCAATAGCGATAAGACCGGTAAGAAAATTCGCAAGGTGACGGGGGAGCGTGATATACCAAGTCCGACACGAAGGCCGATGACAAGGCGAATGCGAAAACCGAAGCAAAAGTGAAGGTCAAGAAGAAGGCGGATGCGCCCACAGCCGCTTCGAAACAGCCGAAGAAGTCGCGGCGTATCAAAGAAGATACCGGACAGGCGCAGCCGAACAAGGCGCCGTAAAGAATCGCGGCCAGACGGAGCGCTGCACGAAGCGACACGACTCGAACAGCGGCGGGACCGGCCCAACCAGCTTCATCGACTCGGCTCGGACGGGCGGCCCTCAGCAGAAGTTGCGACTCACGGTCGTGAGCCCGCCGAGCAGGTGCGACATGTCCACCAGCCGCTGCGCAACGAGATGTCGGACCTCGCCTTCGCACTGCCATGTGCCATACACGGCGAGGAGCGCTGCGCCCAATGCCTCCTTTCGTTGCTTCTCGAGTAGCGAGGGCCAGACAATCACATTGACATTGCCGGTCTCGTCTTCCAGGGTGACAAACATGACGCCCTTCGCAGTGCCGGGTCGCTGCCTTACCGTGACAAGTCCGCAGCCACGCGCCAATCTTCCGTTGGGCAACCCGCGCAACGTTGAGGCTGGCATAAGCCGGTGTTCCAGCAGAACAGGGCGCAGAATCGAAAGCGGATGCCGGCCCAAGGTCAGCCCGGCTGCGTTGTAGTCGCTGACGATGTCTTCGGCCTCGGACGGCGCACCAAGCTCGGGCGTCTCGTCATCGATCCGGCCGTCGGCCAGGATGTCCCGGTCGGGCACTGCCGCGACCGATTGCCAAAGCGCTTCACGGCGATTGCCAGCGAGCGACTGCAGCGCGTTCGCGCCCGCCAACACTTGGAGATCGTGCCGGTCGAGTTGCGCGCGGCGCGCCAGGTCACTCACGCTCGCGAAAGGCTTCACGGCTCGCGCATTCTCAATGCGCTCTGCTACTCCATCGCGCATCCCTTTGAGTAACGACAGGCCGAGGCGGACGACTGGCTTCGCACGATCGACATGAAGCTCAAGCACCGAGTCCCAGCCGCTGATCGTGACGTCGATCGGCAGAACCTCGACTCCGTGGCGCTTCGCATCCTGCACGAGTTGTGAGGGCGAGTAGAAGCCCATCGGCTGCGAGTTGAGCATCGCGGCGAGGAAAGCAGCGGGTTCGTGGCATTTGAGCCAGCTGCTGGCATAGACGAGTAGGGCGAAGCTCGCTGCGTGACTTTCGGGGAAACCATATTCGCCGAAGCCTTTGATCTGTTCGAAGATGGCCTCGGCGAACGCCTTGTCGTAGCCACGCTCCTGCATGCCGTTGACGATGCGGTCGTAGTATTTCTCCAGGCCGCCCTTGCGTTTCCAGGCCGCCATAGCGCGCCGCAGCTGATCCGCCTCTCCTGGCGTGAAGCCCGCGGCCAGGATTGCGACCTGCATCACCTGTTCTTGAAAGATCGGCACGCCCAGCGTGCGTCCAAGAGCCGTCTCCAGCGCAGCGCTCGGATAGGTAACGGGCTCGATCTTCTGACGCCTTCGAAGATAAGGATGCACGGCACCGCCCTGGATCGGCCCGGGACGCACGATCGCCACCTCGATGACAAGATCGTAGAAGGTCCGCGGCTGCATGCGCGGCAACATGCTCATCTGCGCGCGCGACTCGATCTGAAAAACCCCGACCGTGTCGGCCTGCGAGATCATCTCGTACGTCTCAGGGTCCTCCGACGGGATGTCCTGCATCTCGAAGCGTTCGCCGCGCTGCTCGGAGACGATATCGAGTGTTCGGCGGATGGCGGACAGCATGCCCAGCGCGAGCACGTCTATTTTCAGTAGCCCCAGCGCCTCGAGATCATCCTTGTCCCACTGGATCGCACTGCGATCGGCCATCGCGGCGTTCTCGACGGGCACGAGCCGTGTGAGCTTGCCTCGACTGATGACGAAGCCTCCGGAGTGCTGCGATAGGTGCCGTGGGAAGTTGAGTATCTCGGCAGCAAGCTTCGCCCACATCGTGATGAGCGGGTTGGCGGGGTCAAGCCCAGACTCCTCGAAGCGACGCAATAGATCCTGCGAGTGATCAAACCACTGGTGACTCTTCGCGACCTTGTCGACGATCTGCGGATCGATGCCAAGCGCCTTGCCGGTTTCGCGCAGCGCGCCACGCGGCCGATAGGTCGAGATGGCCGCTGCGATGGCGGCGCGATCCCGTCCGTACTTGCGATAGATGTACTGGATGACCTCTTCACGACGCTGATGCTCGAAATCCACATCGATATCGGGCGGCTCACCGCGTTCCTTGGAGATGAAGCGCTCAAACAGCATATTGCCGCGCGACGGGTCGACTTCCGTCACACCGAGGCAGTAGCAAACGGCCGAGTTCGCGGCTGATCCACGACCCTGACACAGGATGTGCTGGCTGCGCGCGAAGCGCACGATGTCGTAGACCGTCAGAAAGTACGCTTCGTAGCGCATCTCGCGAATCAGCTGCAATTCATGCTCGATCTGCTGCTGAACCTCAAGCGGGATGCCGGCTGGAAAGCGTTTATGCGCGCCGATGTACGTCTCCTGCCGCAGATACGCCTCGTGCGTGAAGCCGTCCGGCACGAGTTCATCGGGATACTCGTAACGCAACTCATCCAGCGAGAAGGTGCAACGCTCCAGGATGTTGAGGGTCTGTGACAGCGCGTGCGCAGGATACAGATTGGCGAGCCGCAGACGCGAGCGAAGGTGTTGCTCAGCGTTGGGCGCAAGATCGTATCCGCACTCGGCCACGGGCTTTCCGATGCGGATCGCCGTCATGGTGTCCTGCAGTGGCTTTCTTGAGCGGACGTGCATTACGACGTTGCCGAGCGCGACGACCGGTACGCGATGCTTCTCGGCGATGTATTCGACGCTACCTCGATGAATGTCATCCATCGCGCGTTGATGCAGGATCAAGCCCACCCATGCGCGAGCAGGAAACGTCTCGTTGAGCCATTCCACCTGCGCGCAGAGCGCATCTTCTTTCGCGGGGAACTCCGGCACAAGAATCGCCAGGCAGTCGGGCATGCCGCGCAGATGCGCGAACTCTTTCTCGGGCTTCGAAAGATCGTGCGGCGTGAGCAGGTACGCTCCTTTCGCTGCGCGCATGCGACCGAGCGTGATCAACTCGGATAGGTTGCCGTAGCCGTTGCGATTTTGTGCGAGCAGGATGAGACCGAACGCCGGGCTCTTGTCCGCATGAACAAGCCGGAAGTAGGAGCCGATGATCAGCGGGAGATTTTCTTCCTTCGCCTGGACGTGCGCGCGCACGACACCTGCCAGCGAGCATTCGTCGGTAATGGCGAGGCCTGAGTAGCCGAGTTGAGACGCGCGCAGCACGAGTTCTTCGCCGTGCGAGGCGCCGTGCAGAAACGAGAAGTTTGTGAACGCGAACAGCTCCGCGTAGTCGGGTAGGGCCGACGAGAAAAGATCCACGGCGACGCCACCGATTATCCGAAGAGTCCATGAAGAAACCAGCGGACTTCTTCGGTCTTCACGCTCGGTCGTTCACGGTAGATCCAGTAGCAGCTCTTATCGGCAGCTTCCGCGACGTAGTAGTCGCGCGTTACCAGTTCGCCGTCATGCCAGCCGGCTTCGATACGCTCGCCGGTCGAGACGAGCTTGAGCGGTGAACCATAAAACGGCCGGTGATTGTTGATCATCAGCCGCACAGGCGTATCGAGTAACCACGTTGGCCGCGGCAGTTCAGCAGGAGGCGGGCAGGCTTTGACGGTGTCCTGGACCGGGACCCAAAGATTCGCCTGTTCGGGGCGATGATCCGACGTCGGCGCGGGACGCAACACATTCTCTGCACCTAAACGAGCCACCAACAGTTCGAGCAGGCGATTGTGATCCTGCGTGGATCCGCCGGGATCGGGGAAAAGCGAGTCGCTCGGCGGCTCGGCTGGCTGCACTTTCGAAGCAGCCAAGCGTACCGCGATGACGGCCGCTTCGAGCTCGATGCGTCCGAGCCGCTCCTTGAGCAGTCGCACGAGGTGCTCCTCATGCCAGGTTGGTTCCGCGAGCGCGATGTCGATCGTCGTCGGCTCGATCGCCTGGCGGCCCCGTTCATGTTCGAGCGTGATCGTCGCCTGCGTGAGCGCGAGCTGCTGCGCGCTCAGCCATCCGCACAGCTGCACGATCAGTCGTCGCGCGCAAAACAAGACCGCTTCAGCATGTTCAACGCGATCGGGCAGTTCGGAGCGCGCGCTGAAGGAGGGTGGCAACTCGAGCCATTCATAAAGTTCGGGCGACAGGCCGTAGGCGCGGTCAAGAGAGTCCAGTAAGTCCACGCCACACCTCTTTTTGAGACCTGCACGCGGCAGGCGTCGAATATCGTTGAGCACTCGGCAACCGAGGCCGTTGAACCACTCGGCGAAGGGCCGCACTTCGGGACTCACCATGAAGGGCAACTCGCCGAGCGTGCGTTCCAGCGAACTCATCTTGAGCACGCGCCGGCGACCTCGTTTGGCAAGAAGCCACGCACCTTGACCCGTTGGCGCGACGCTCATGCGAGCGGTTACGCCAATCGCATTGACCACCTCTCGGATCTGCCGGCAAACCTGCGCGATGCCGCCAAAAAGCCGAAGGCTCGCTGTCACGTCGACGACGATGGTTTCCTCTTCTCGCACGGCCACTTGAGGAGAGAAGCGCAGTAGAGCGAAGGCGACCTCGCGCTGCACGTCGAGCTCACGGGTTGGGCAGCGGTCGTACATCAACGCGTTGGCCATGAGCGTCGCGACGCCGCCGCGCTTCATGCCCACCATCACCCCTGCGTCTCTGGCTGCCTGGTCGAGGACGATGACCTTGTCACGCTCGAGCACCACACAGCCGTGTTCAGTCGGAGACGACCATCTCGGACGGAACACCTCCAGCGAAAGCCGGGGCAGGAAGATGGCGACGAACACGGCCATGAGGGCTGAGCAGAATCGGAGACGGTTGAAGATGGATGGACAGTTGGTCGGTTCGGATGGGCCCTCGTCGCTTAACGACATCGACGACGATGCCGCTGTCGGCGGGCCGCACCGCCAGCCGTAATGCGGCGGGCGAAGAATCTTGGGCGGCGGCAAGCGGTCGAACCAGAATCAGTAAGGTTTCCGTCGCTTGTGCCGCGAGATGCAATCGCCGTAAGGCCTCAGATCGGATGTGCTGTTGCCAGAAGAGCAGCGCGCCGCAACTTCGGGCGTTCAGCACGCGCTCGGCGCACCACAGTGCGTCGGCCGTCTTGGGCGCGCGCAGCATCATCAGCTTGTCCAGCGGCAGGCCCAGATACGAAAACGCCAGGCTGTTCGGCACGTGCGGCGCCTGGAGTAGCGCGACCGGCCGTTTGCTCGCGGCCACAAGCGCAGGCTTGAGCAGCCGCATCTCACCAATGCCAGGCTGCTGGACCAGCAGCTCTACCAAGGCGCCGATGGGCCAGCCACCGCCCGGCAGCTCCGCCGACAGGGCTGCGTAGCCGGTGTCGATGGTTTTGCCGTAGGCGCGCGCGAGTTCCGAGCCGCGCCAGAGGCTCGCATGGATTGTCTCGATGTGTTGCGGCAGGGCGGCCATGGTGGAAGGGGTTGATCAATCACTGTATATTTATACAGTAGTGTAGCGCAAAAGCTGAAGCAGTGAATTTCGTCTTACAGACTCCCGTGGAGGCCGACCGATGAATATGCTTCGAGAACACCCGAGGCCGAGGCCGCGACCGTTGTCGCCAAGCTAAGCGGGGCGTGCGGCGACGCGACAATTGACGACGCCATCGCGGGTGGCAACGCGGGCGAGCCGAGTTCTTCCGGACGGTCAGGACTAAGACGTTAAAGAATTCAATCGCTGGAGGTGGACGATAGTGTGCGGGGTCGCCGATTCTGTCGCGGGCGCGACCGTTTGTGCATGGCACAGGAATGCGCTGCGGCGAGCGACGTGAAGTCCGCGTTGTTGAAAAGTCCCGCGTTCGTCCGCACGTGCATCTTGACGGCTGGCAGGTTGGGACCAAGTAGGAGCGAAATGAGCAAGCCCGATATTGACGAACTAACAGGCGCGCGAGCGGATCTGCTGTGCTTTCTGGTGGCAACCGTGGCCGCTTCGTACGCGCTGACACAGGAATGGCGAGTGGATCACGTCGTGGAGAGCTGCCGCATCTGGCTTAAGCGCAACCTCGTCATGATGCATTGGCTCGAGCGCATTCGGATCGGCCAACTGGCGTTCAAGATCGCTCGCCACGATCTGAAGAAAGCAGGCATTGCGGTTCGCCAATCGGATGTGCAGGCGCTCTTCACCGGCGACATGGGGCTGAATCATGCGAGCACGGTCGTCCAGAAGATGATGCGGCTCTGCCGCGAATCGCTGTGACACGGCCAGGCAACGAAACAGGAGACGATGACAGATGTGTTATTCGGCGCAGATTCAGGCGGACTATCGACGCTACGTGAAGATGTTCGGCGCGCAGATGGACATCCGGGAGTTTGCGCGCCTCTTCTGGGAGCGTGCCGAGGGCAGCAAGGCGAAGATCCCGAAGGCGATGGAAGACGCGTTTCTCAATCCGCAGAATGACGATGAACGGCAGATCAAGGCATTCATCGATCGTTACAATGCGGAGCAGGCGACCAGTCTGGAGCAGGAGCTCTTCAGGCAGCGAACTCGCCTCGCCGATGCGCAGCGTTCCCTGCAGGGCAAGACCACAAAGGCGGCCGCCGGGAGCAAGCGCATTGCGACCGACAAGATCGACGCAGCGCTGCGCCGCCTCGAAGATCTCAAGCGAACCGAAGGACAGCCGCGGGATTCGCGCATCTTCCCGGGTCACTACGCGCCCGTGCTCGTCGTTGAAAACGGAGAGTACGTCGTGAAGCCGATGCGGTATCAGTGCCGCGTTGCCGGGAAGCCAGCCAATTACGATACGCGTTTCCCCGGCACGTACAACTGCCGGGTCGACAGTCTTTCGGGCTTCTGGCGACCGCTGTTCGGCTATTCCCACGGCATCATGATCGTGAACCGCTTTTACGAGAATGTGAGCCGCGCACGTATGGAAGGGCGAGCGCTTGCTCCCGGCGAGAAAGACGAAAATGTCGCCCTCGAATTCAAGCCTGACTCGGGCGGTGACATGCTGGTCGCCTGTTTGTGGTCGCGCTGGACGGCGAAGGATCAGCCGGACTTGCTTTCGTTCGCGGCCATCACCGACGAACCGCCGGTGGAAGTCGCTGCTGCCGGCCACGACCGTTGTATCGTGCCGGTCAAACCGGAGAATGTTCAGGCGTGGCTGAATCCGAACCCGTCAAATCTTGACGCGCTCTACGCCATTCTGGACGACCGCGACCGCTTCTACTATGAGCACCGACTCGCGGCGTAGCTCGGTGGCCGGCTGATTCATGCCGAAGGGTTCGTGCTTAGCCCGCGCGAATAGCGCGCATCCATTTCGAATGGCGGAAGCGGCGGCGTCTGCCCGTCGACAAACGCGAATGCGCATCGGATGGCGAATCGGTATGCACCATCCCTGCTTGCGAATGCACCGAGATCGCCCAACGAGGTGGCGTGGCCGTCGCGTTCCAGGATAGAGGCGCGGGCGACATAGGTTCGTCCGACGCGTGTGACCGACGGTTGAATCGCTGCACCGTGGTGATAGAAGATCATTTTTGTGTGTCTCCATTATCTCGTGCGCGAGAACCCAGCATAGCGCGGAAAGAAAGTTGGCCACAAAGGGATTTACCTTTCTTGATTAGCCGCTTAAATCCGCCATGCGCGGGAGCACGCGTACAGGCAAATCGCAATACGGACTGACCGTCAATTAGCGATCGCGTCGCATAAAGCACACACGACGGGCGGGAACGCCTTGCTGGTTCTCGGGAGCGCGCGCAGAACTCCTTATAATTCCTGCTCCGAAGCTCACGAGGATGATGCGCGATGTGGCAGGCCCAATTGCAGCAATGGCAGCAGATTCCAGCTTTTCTGACTCAGATCAACTGGCCGCAGTGGCTGGCCATTGTCGGCATGTCGAGTGCCATCAGTTCCATCGTGGTACTGTTGGTGCAAGGGTTGAAAGACCGGGTCACTCATCGACGTGAGCGGCGCGATGCGGCCCTCGAAGTGGCGATCTCGCTCGAGGGTTACGCCCGCGTCTGCCGCGCCATGATGCATCGTGCTGACTGGGCACGCGACGAGTTGAGCCGAACGGGCAACCGCGATGCCATCAAGAGCGCCATGCTGCCGGCTTTCCTGTTTCCCGAAAAAATCCAGTGGCGACGACTCGGCCATCGCGTCGTATCCGACTTGCGTGACTTCCCGGCCAGAATACATGCTGGACGTGAAGATCTCGGGTCATTCGCCGACTATGGCGACCCTGTCGCGCTTTGCGAGGAAGTGAGCGTCGAGTGCGCAAAGGCAGCGCGAGATGCGCTGGCGCTGGCGCGGGAGACACGAAAAAAACATGGATGTGTGCCGTGGCGACCAGGCGCGAAGGATGCGGACCTGAACCGCGACCTCCTGACCTTCATTTCGGCCGCGCAAGAGAAACGCGACGCACAGCGCAATCGCCAGACGATGAGCGTCGGACCTGCGATCATCTCCGAAGCTGCTGGGGCGGATTCCCGCATCGCGCTGCAGTGAACGCACGATCCGAATGGTAGACCTGACGAGATGCCTGTCTCCAAAAAGCGCAGATCGCCCAAAACACCGACGCGTGCGCAATCGAAGCGGTTTCTGCTTCCCATGCCGCGGCAGGAGGCCGACGCGCTCTGTCTGCAGCCACGCATTGCGCTCGAATCGGCGCGAGGAGGCCGCGCCGGAAGTCACGAGACGACCATCCTCGCGCACACGGTCCTGCTGACAAGTTTCCTTACCGAAGCAGGACACGGTGTGCTCGACCTGTCGTTCGTTCGTCAAGTCGAAGAAGCTGTGCTCGCGATCCTCGATGCAGGCAAGGCAACCGGCGAATGGAACTTCGACGAGACATTTGTCCAGTCGCTGACCACGATCATCAATGAGTACGACCGCCAGATGAGAGAGGCGCGATTCGGCCAAGTCTTGGCAGCCACCCAGCGTCTGGATCGGATGATCGCCTCGGTACGCGCGGCCCGTTGAGCAGGAAGTCGGCTAATCCAGCTCTCCCTTGTATGAGAGGAGCACTGGAGTGACACTGAACCGGCAACCGTACTGATCGATTTGCAGCGGCTCTTCACGCGATTCGTCGGTATTGCATCCACTCTCCTCGCGATGTTCGCGTGGCCACGTCCACGCTTCAAGCGCCCAAGCAGGGATGTCGCTCCTAAGCTCGAATTGATACTCGACAGATGACGACCAGATGTCATCAAAGGTTTCGTCGAGCAGTTGTTGCACATAAGCGAGATCTGCGAAGCTCATTGGCGTGCGCCGCCTCCTGTACCGGTCCTGGCCCGCGATAACGCACCTAGACTGGAGATCGAGCACGAGGCGATGAATCAGATAGGGTTCACTTCCCCAAATCGACGTCCGGTCTCCCATGGCGTATCGATCTGTCATGCTCGGTCATCCGATATGTGATCGTCTTGCGACTGCTTCAGCAGTTCCTCCTCGGCTTGTTGCAATAAGGCCCGCGCGTATTCCGAGATGAAGGCGCTATCGTGATGGGTGGCCTTTCCGAACACCGTGGCGAGATTGCGCCGTGCTTCACTCGCAAATGCGGCACGGTCTTCCCCCGTGCTGAACGTCACGTCAGTGACGATCCGTTCGGCGTGGTCGTGGATGGTGCCGACCTTCTTCCCATCGAACAGAATTCGGGCCGTCGCGTTGACGCCATGTCGTGTCTCGGTGAACTGGATGCTCAAGGGATCGATGGTATAGGGCATGTAGGCTCGCAAGAAAGGATTGGAGGGTTGAATACCTGCGCCGTTGTTTTGGCAGATCTCTGATCCTATTCATCTACTCGAGAAGTCAAGGAAGCCCTGCAAAATCCACAGTCAGCGGACTCGATCCGCAGAGACGAGCGCACCCTTTCCTCAGTGCACTCGCGAGCCAGCTAGCCACCGGACTTCAAAAAGGCGTGCCATCCTCAGAACAAGACACGAACTGTCTTGATCAACATTAAGATGTTGCCCAAGCTCTCCGCCGAATCTCACTTGATTGGGCCGCTCGACGGAAGGGCGCGCACGCAGTGCACCGCGTCACGCCATTCGCGCTGCATCTCATGAGCGCGCGTTCACTTAATGTTGTGCAGACGTTTACTCCGGCGCCCATGAAGACACGCACGCTTCCCCGCTTCGAACCTGTCGGCGTCGACGAGGGGCGGGTGCTATGGAAGAAGTACCGTGGGAACGCAGACGTTGAGCGCATGCTGCGCGAACTTGCGCAGGCGCGCCAGACCATGGGAGAGATTGAAACTTACTTCGACTCGGTCCGGCGGGCATGGGAAGAGGAGAACCTCGGACAGTTGGTCGCCATGGAAAAAATCCGCCTGTTGCTCATGGAGCAGCATCTGAGATACCGTGCGCTCGCCGGATTGAAGCCGCCGCCTCGAGATGAGAATCCCGACGAGCCAGAACCGGCGCTAGTCGATTAGAAACGCGTCATATCGCTTCGATTTACTTCGATCGGTTGAAGATTTCGATGTTGAAGCCCTTGGGCCAACCTGATTCATGACGCGCAGTGCATCCTCTGCAATCGGTTCGCGGACGTCTTCATAGTCCCTTGCGGCATGACGAGCAACAGTGCGTAATTCGTGCCCTTCGTGCCCTTCGTGCCCTTTGCCACCGCGATCTTCCCGGCCAGGTTGTTCGTTTCGGTTGTCCATCGCCGGATCTGATCGTCGAGGACCTTCTTGTCATCTTTCGTCATGTTTTCGTTTCGTTCGTTGTTTAGCCTTCGACACAAGCTGCAGCGTTAAGCGTGAACCGAAGGCGCGTCACGGTTCGGTGGCTCGACAGGCCGAGCAGGCTGCTGACCTGCTCATTGGTTTTCCCCGCGGCGAGATGGCGCCTTCCATAGGTATTGCGTAGGAGGCGAGGGCTTTCATCTGCGGCCGATAGCCCCGCAGCCTCGAGCGCCGTGCGAACGCACTTGACCAAGGTGTCGGGTTTCATAGGCTTGCCTGCGGCCGTTGCCACGAAAAGCCAGTCCGTCGCGCAAACAATCGCTTTCCGGGCCTCATAGTACGCGCGCAGCACATCAGTGGCGAAACTGTCGATCGGTACGCGTCTGGCGAGCCGCGGACCATGTTTCTCAACGAGCAGGCTAGGCCGCTTGTCCTCCATGTCAAGGTCCGCGACGCGGAGAAGACTCAGTTCCGCCGCCGTGACGCCGCACCCGAGAAAGAGCGCGACGACCGCCGTATTGCGCAACTCTTTCGCGGATGCACAAGTCGTCGTCCGACACACCGCCTGCAGGCGCTTGTCGTCCTCTTCAGATAGATAGATTGGCGTCGGTTCATCCTCGGGCCAGTTCTCTCGCGCAAGCAAGTCGGCGGCGGGATTCTCTTTGCGCAATTCAAGCGCAACGAGATGTCGGGCAAGTCGATCGATGAGCTTCAGATATCGATAGCGAGTCGTGGTTCCCGGATGACAGTCGCGCGCGAGTTCTCTAAAGAATGCATCGATGTGATCGGCACCGAATGTGGCTACGCATTGCCCACGGGTCGACAGATAGTCATTGAATCGCGAAAACATCGAGCAATGCTGGACGATTGATTGATCCGCGAAGGCACGACGATCGGCGCCGGTGGCTTCCGCTCGCTGCCATTGCGCATAGGCTGTTTCAGGATCAGAGAGCCACTCGTCGGTGCGCATAAAGTCGATATACTGAATTTGCCAATCGTTAATCTAACGCGAAGCTGGCGCTTCGCCAACATCTGCAAGCAGAAAAGCCGTCTTGAAGCGCGCCTTCTCCATTCTTTTAGATGCTGATTAGACGATCGCTGCTAGCCCATTGCCGCGGGCCCGTGGCATAGTGCGAGTATTTTCGGAATAGGAGAGGGCAATGGCGACGCTAGAAGCGATTCAAGCGCGGATCAAAAAACTCGAAGCTCAGGCGCAAGCTTTAAAAGCCAAGGCTGCGAGCGGCGTGATCAAGCAGATTCATGACTTGATGGCGCATCATGAGATTTCGATCGATGACGTCGCCGGATTTGTTGGCAAGGCATCAGGTAAGACCAAAGCAAACGCAGTGGGAAAAGCGGGTTCAGCGAAGTATGTTGATCCGCAGACCGGTGCGAGCTGGAGTGGCCGTGGCAGGGCGCCGGCGTGGATTGCGAATGCAAGCGATCGGACCGCGTTCCTCGCGGCGGGTGCTGGTGAGGCGCCTGTTCGCGCGAAGGTGTCGGAAAAGCGCAGGACAGCCGCACGCAAAGGACCTCAGCCCGCTCTGTATCGCGATCCGGTCTCGGGATTGACATGGAGCGGATTCGGTCGCGCACCTGGTTGGATTTCGAGCGCAAAGGATCGTAGTGCGCTCCTGATTGAGAAGGACAGTGCAGCGAGCAACGCGGGCGCACTGGTGACCGCGAAAAAGGGTGCAATTGCGAAGCAGCCAGCACCGAAAAAGGCCGTAAAAGTGGTCGCGGCAAAGCCGGTCGGGAAGAAAGCGGCGTCGAAAAGGGCGACGGCAGCGAAGAAGGGAGCGACTACGAAGACGGGACCTGCAGCGAAGAAACGAGTTGCTGCCAAGAAAGGGGCAGCGGCGAACAAAAGCGCAGTCGCCAAGAAAGGAGCAGCTGCGAAAAAGTCAACGGCGGCGACGAAGGTCGCTCAGAGCGCAGCGACAAAACGTGCTCGCTCTCTCGGCACGGGTCCGGCCCGTAAGTCACGAGCACCGGTTGAGAGTGTTGCACCTGTTGAAAGCCCTGCCCAAAGCGTTGGGGCGGAAGGCGAGGATGCGAGCCAATAAGGCATTCTGCGATCGCCGCGGAGAATCTGCGCGGCGATTACCTTCAGTCGACTTGCTCGGCGAATTAAGTGAAACCTATCGAGGCCAAGGACGTTATCAAATCACCTGATTCGGCCTTTGGCGACCTTCGCCGTTCATCCTTCGTGCGGCTGCAGTTCGCCACGTAGCTGTCGTTCGCGATGCGGCGCAATCAAACGTCGGCTTCCGGGAAGGGCGAACGAGGCTTGACGGCCTGGAGCGGAAGTTCTAGCTGTGAAATTCGCGCACCGAAAGCTCATTCAACTGTCGATGTGACGCGCATCAGCGAAGACAAGCCCGCATGAGGATGATCATGCGGTAAGGCGGCTAAACGCATGCGATTACACACAAGTCATTCGCCGAGTTCTCGGGCGTACTTGAGGCCGGCGGCGAAATCCGTCACTCGCTGGA
>NZ_JALQDI010000074.1:0-149001 GCF_023631305.1 Caballeronia sp. INML3B | reverse complement strand
TCCCACACCTCGATGTCACGGTGGATCAGCGCGCGGTTCGCGTCGGTATCTTCCAGCAGATACAACACGCGGTCGTATTGCACGGTGAGCGTCTTGGTGACCCGTCGCGCTTCGCGCCACGTCAGCGCCCGCTCCAGACTCTCGTCGGCGCGCAGTGAACGATGCGCGTCATGGTCGCTTCTCGGTGGCTTGGCAAAGCGCGCGTTGTAGTCGGCCATGAAGCAGGGCGCATAGGCGTTGGCTTGCGCCACCGTGCTGATGCCGCGCAGGCGTAATTCCTTGACCAGCCGGTCCTGCAAGGTCAGATGCGCGCGTTCCACGCGACCCTTGGCCGGGCTCGAATTGGCGCAGAAGGTGTCGATGTTGAGCTCGTACATGGCCCGGCCAAATTGCGTCATGGGGTTGCCGGTCTTGCCCGCGCGCGCATTGCGAAACACCGTGAACTTGTCGCTATAGAACGCGCCTGGCTTGCCATGGCGCTCGATGTACGCGCGCGTGGCCTCGAAGTAGCTGAAAGTCGACTCGCTGCGCGTGAAATGCAGCAACATCAGCCGGCTGGTGGCGTCGTCGACGTACACCAGCAGCGTGCATTGTGGCGCGCGCGCCTCGAACCAGCGATGCTCGCAGCCGTCGATCTGAATCAGTTCACCCAGACACGAACGGCGCGCGCGCGGCTGATAGACCTTGGGCGGGCGCTGCCGGCGCGGCACCCATAGGCCCGCTTCGGTCATCAGATGCCGCACCGTTTCCTTGGCCAGCCGGATGCCGTGGCATTGCTCGAGCTTCTCGCGCGCCAAAGTCGGGCCGAAGTCGGCGTAGCGCTCTCGGATAATGCTCACGGCGCGCTGCGCCAAGGCATCGTCGAGCTTGCGATTGCCCGGTCGGCCACGCTTGCCCGAAGCCACGCCTTGCAGTCCGTGCTCACGATAGCGCGTCACCAGCCGCTCGATCTGGCGTACCGTCAGGCTCAAACGCTCTGCCGCGCGTCCGGGCTTCAAACCCGACTCGACTACCGCCTCGATAACCTTCAGTCTGTCCCATTCGCGCATGGTCAAGCTCACAGGTGGGTTCGGTGACATGGCGGACTCCCGCTGACGAACAGTCGCCAGCTTGCCACCGGTTAAAAACCCGACATCTGTAAATAGCCAGAACACGACATTAGGATAAAGCCGCAACACTTTATAAATTCGGCAATTGCCTTTATGTCAAAGGATTCGTACTTCGAAGCGAGCTTGCTGAATTGGTCAGATCGCGCATCTCGCCGTCCATCCAAACCGGTACCGGACTATGCGTTCGCCGACAACCCTCATCTTTGGAGACAACACCACGCTCGATCGCTTGGGCACAGCGCCTTTCTATCGTCATTGAGCTCTACTCGATCACGCTGCTGAAGGCGGTTAAGAAGGGCGGCCACAACGCCACAAAGTACGGGACCGACAGCTCATCGCTCAGCTCCTGGGGCTCGTCGACAAGAACGGACGGGGCGACCACGGTCCAGACGGTCACGCCGACTTGGTGGTCGTGGCTGCTCGAGTACTCGCTTCTGACCCAGGGCCAGAACCTTTCCTACATCGATCCTTGTCGAAGCGGGCGTCTCGAAAAATGAGACCGGTCGATCATGGGAACCTTTATGCCGAGACCGTTAATCGCATCACCGAATCCCATTGATTCGCACGGAGCGCCTCGGAATGCTGGGGAGCGGATTTGCTCTACCGCTCTACCGCGATAGCTTCCAACCGAACAGCCAATAATTGTCGTTTGTAAACACCCACCCGCCTGAGTCCGCGAAGATTGGACGTTCGTACCAGTCCTCGTCGCCGCGAGAGGACGTTACAGACTTAGCACGTAGAGTCGCGAATAATTTCATCGAAGGAAAACGATAGACCTTTAGGTCCGTAGTCCAGTCGGCGAATGTCACGTACCGGCTATCGTCGGTGAAATCGGGCAGGCTTATTGGGCGAAGCGTAGTATTGGGTACTTTTACTTCAGAGATCTGCTTTCTAGTGTCAATGTGCCATGTGGACACTCGGGAGCGCTTTTGTTCAGAAGCGTCGTCAACGACCAATAGATATTGCCCATCCGGCGAGAATTGGATCACTCGTATCTTGCCTGGAAACTGAATAGACGGGCCGATATCGCCTCGCATGCGATGTCCGATCTGCAGGATATTGCTGATCGAGTACGCATAACGTTCTCCATTTTTCTCAAATCGGACCACGTCAAAGTCGATTCGTCGATACACCCGCATGCTGCGCATATCGATCAATCCACCCTTTTCCTGACACTTAACGTGGTATGACTTGAGCGCGCATCTGAAAGCGACGGTCATACCGTCGAATGACGCGCTGAAATCGGAGATGAAGATGGGCACTGTAAGGACGTTTCCGTTCGCAGTGTCAATCCTCCACAACATTGAGTCTTCCGCGCCACCCTGTACGAACAGCTTGCCGACGTTTGGCAGGAACTGTAGCGAATGACATCTTGTCGGTACTGGCACAAGGTCTCGGACCGGTACCTGATCCAACAAGTTCACGACGGTGACGTTGTGCTTGTTCGTGTCCGTCCGCCAACCACAAAGCAGCGCGTATCGTTCGTTGGGCAGGCGAAAAAGATCCCCAGGATACGGCAAAATCTTTCGCTTAATTTGCTCCCGCGCTCCAACTCTGCCGACCACCTCAGGCAACATACTTTGCGAACTTCTGGTCACTTCAGGAGAAATAATAGCCTCGGGCAGATTATCGGGAAGAATCACGTTGCCCGGATGATGGAAGCGTTCAGATTGGGCCAATTCGTTCGATGCGGAAGAACCTGCGACGCCCTGTTCGGCAGGCGGAGCCGGTGCCAACGGGATGGTCTGTTCAACATGCGAAGCTTGTTCTCGTGCGACGGGAGGAGTAACCCGCGAGTCGGAAGTTGCCGTGGGGAACGCGGTCTCTGAACTCTTTCGCTGACTAATCAACGCGATACATGACGCTATCGATCCAATAAAAAGCAAGGCGATAATGACACTCCATTTGCTCGTCTTTTCCGGTTCTGCGCTTTCGCTGGAACCGCTTCGAATTTTTCCAGTTGAGGAGGCCCGCTTCTCCGCTGCGTGCGGAGCCGCATCTGCACTGCGCTCTTCGTGTCCTCTCGGCACGGCTTGTTCGCGAGGAGGATGAGTCCGAGAAGGGTATGAAGGTGCAGGCGAGGGGGGCGTGTGACGATCTATCAACTTGTCGATCGATAGTGAACCTTGTGCGTAGCGAACAAAATCCGCCTCGAAGGTATTTTCGAGCGGAAGCGGCAGTCGGTCCCGTGTAAAAAGGGGGGTGCGCAATCGCCGTAGCAGTTCGGCGGGAAGGCACTTCTCCTCAAGACATTCGAAGACTCTTTCGCGGACGAGGACCGCAACCCGCGGGTCCAGAAATTGAACTGAATATGCGATCGCGATCTCATCGCTCTTTAGGCGGCTTACCTGAACGGGTCGCTGACGTCCCTGATTTGCTGAATACTCGCGGCACCACGCAAACAGGTCGGAACCTGTTATCCGCCCGTCGTGATCAACATCCGCCAGGCCGGTGCGGAATCCCTCGAGCATCCCCGCTGTTAGGATGCCGTGCCCGAGTTCGCGGTCTTCTTTTGCCACTGAGCTCGCAGACGTTGCGCCGAGGAAATAGACTCCGCTTCCCTCAACGAAGGAACGGATTCGGTCCGCATCGCTACCTTTCACATCGGTGGATCCAAGGCCTGCGTAGCAGCAGTCGAGTATTGCGCAGAAGCGGCTGCAGCCGTAGTCATCCTTGACCTCGAGCACATGACTAAAAGCCACGGCGGTCGCGGACAGTAAGCGCTCCCTCGTATCTTTGGTTGCCAGAAACAGGCGGCCGCTGTCGCTAACTTTTCCGTGACCCGAGTAGTAGAAGAGTGCAGTTGCGCCCCGTTCTTCATCAAGCAAGCTTGCGAGCTTCCCAAGCACTTCGTCCTTGGTGCCATTGACGCAGAGTTCAACTCTGTCATACGCTCCAATCGATGGATCACGCAAGACTGGCGCGAGTTCGCTTACATCACGCGAGGGATACCTAAGGTCATGCAGTCCCGAGCCTGGAGAAAACCGGTCATTTCCGATCAACAACGCTACTCGGCGCATCGGGGCCTTCCTCCAGAAAGCGCCTGACAGTATCGAAGGCGCGCTCACCTTGAGCGTTGACTGTCTCGGCCGAAATCCTAAGGGTAGCCCCGTCTGGACGTGTCACCTCTATCCCATGCTTCGGATGCGCGAATAGGAAATTGAAGACTGACTGGATAAGCTGGGTGGCCGCTCCGCCACTAAGTATCGCCAGTACGATTTGCAGAGCAGCACCATCTCCCTTTGAATCATTCTCTTGTTTGCCATGAACGAGCGATGCGTCGAGACCAGCTTCCTGGCGACCAGCTGCTTAGCGGGACGCTTGTGCACTCGTTCGAGTTACCCAGGTTGGTGTGCTGGTACTGCTGGGAGAGCAGACTGCTTCCAAGCTTGACTCAAGATGCCAAGACACTTTCGTCGAGTCAGCGCGCGTAGGCAAGCCTCTGAAGTTTAAACGTACGCAATTCGCATGATCTGCCTGCGATGCTTTCGAACCTGCGCGGAACGTACATGTCCAGTCGTAACACGAACCGTCACTCCTGGGACTGCGAAGCTAGCCGAGAAAATCGCGGCCTTGCGACGAACAGCAAGAACTTCAACACGCTGGCCGCCTGCGCACAGCGCTGTTGCACCGTCAGGCCGAACCGCTCGGCAATCCGCTCAACCAACTCCGGCATTTCCAGTCCGGTCTGAGTGGCTCGCGCTTCTTCGATGAAGCGCATCACCTCCTCGGTTGTGAGTCGCAGTAGATTGAGCAAGACCTTCGCGGCGAAATCAACTGGAAGCTGGCCCCAGTTCCATTTCCCGTTGCGCGCGCACGGTCCTCTGTCGGGGGCTCCGTCCCAGTCGTCGTCGCTCGGCCAGCTCTTTGGGATCCATTCGATCCCCTTCGCGTTCTCGAACTTTAGTCGAATGATCTGCGCTACGTTCTTTCCCATGATGCTCACGACATCGTTCAGCGTCGGGTCATTAAGCGCCGCGGCGGGCAATGTAACGTTGACAAATGTGTCGAACGTGTAGGCAATGCGACGCTTGCGATACAACTCGAACAGCGCGCAGGCCGTGGTTTCGGGATCCGGCGCGGTCTTGCACGTCGGATGGTTCGCCTTCGCGACAAATTGGCCGACGATATCCAGCACCTTGTTGCGGCGGGTGCGCACCCGCGCGTTATGCGCCTGCACCTCGTTTAACTGATCGATGATCGCCTGCGACTGCGGAATGCCGAACAGGCTCGACCCGACCACCGCTCCAAGTTGCGGATCTGGCTCCGTTGGGCTCGGGATGTACGACATGTTTGGTGTAATCGGCGTGGTCACCGGTTTGACCTCCTGTGCCGACTTGCCCGGGTCAGGATTGATATACGCGATCACGCGCCGCACGCTGCGTTGCGTCTTCATTGCGAAGATGGAGCGCAGCGCGCCGCGAAACGGCTTGTTGTCGAGAATGCCGCCATCAACCACGCAGCGCGGCAAGTTCCTCGGTTGATCGCCGATTGGGGTATCGTTGACGTCGAGTAGTTGGCCAAGATTGTCCTTCGCGTGGCTCGGCCGGACTTTTGACGGTTCGAAGGCGAAGGGGAACGAGGCGGTCGACCGCGCAGCGCGCGAGAGCCATTCCACGAGCGTCACGCGATCTTTGAAATGATCCACGCCATCCTCGCCATCCGTGTGCTGGAAGCGAAAGCGCGCGCGATGGTCCATGTCGCCAACGGGCGTACCAAGATCGTCGACTGTGCAGGCGGGGCGGCCGCGCAAGAGTGTCGTAGTAAGGCGCAGGTCGATCGGCATCCGCTCCGGCGCGTTGGGGCACGGTTCATTGACTTCAGCGGCTTGATCGGCCTTCGCCAGTTTGCTGAACGCCTCCTTGATTTGTGGAAGGAAATACTCATCACCGCGGAGCAACGATCCTGGATTTTTGTCAAGCGGGTCGCGCAGCAAGTCCCCGAACGTACCCATATCCATCCACACGTCGCGCAGCGTGCGAAAGTCGCTGTCATATACGAGGGCGAGCGACAGTGCCGCGCCGTTCACGCCGCCCGCGCTCGTGCCGCTGATTACGTCGACGCGCGCGGAGCTGCGTTGGGCGATGCGCCCAGCAACTCTTTCATCTCTGCTTCGAGCACCTCCTGAAGCGCATCCTTCATGAGCGCCTTCATCAGGTCCCGGTCGCCGGCCACCAGCGCTTCCACTGGCGGCCGGTTCGTAATACGCTTGGTCGTGGCCATGGCGTAAGCCCTCCTGAGGGCAGGTTGAAGAACTGGACATTCATCAACTTACACCACGGCCACCCCTTCCTTCGGCATCTTCCTGCCTTCGAACTTTCTGCACACTTCTCGGCACATTACCAAGCGTTCAATCTTCGCGCCACGTTCACCCTTTAACGGCTGGTTGGAATTCGTAGCGCCGCGGCGAACCGACCCCTTTTGTTTGCGTCTGCGGCTACCACGTGGTAGAAAACTATGGACCGGCGGTGAAGCCGTGGTTCTTTTAGAGCGCATCAGGTCCTAGCATGGCGAACCTGATCCGCGGCCGCATGACCGGCTTCCCAAACGGGACAAGCTTGATTCTCGTTTGGGATACCTCTACAATGGGAATCACAATATTCTCATTTGGGGGCCGTAAATCATGCGCTCGAATCCACCGCCCGGGCGCCATCTGCCCACACGTCCAGCAGCACCGCATGCAACGAAGTCATTAGTTGTCGCTGGTGAATCCGTCGCCCAGACCGACGATATTGAAACGTTCCTCATCCGGTTCGACCCTCTCGAGCAGCGTCGGCAGATCCGCGAAGGCATGGAAGCGGCGATCATTGAGCGCGTTGCGAAGGACTTGTTGCACGTGCCGGTGCAAACGCTGCTCGCGAATCTCAACCTGCCGAGTTCAACGATCCTGCGCAAAATGGCACGCGAGGAGCGCTTGTCGCCGGCCGAGTCGGACCGCGTCGCGCGCGTTCTGTACGTGCGTCAACTCGCTGTCGAGGTGTTTGAGGATCCGGCGTTAGCTGCAGCATGGATGCAACGATCGAATGCGGAGCTCGCGGGACTCAGCCCGCTTGAGGTCCTCGACTCCCAACCCGGCTACGATCGCGTGCGCGAGATTCTGCTGCGCGTCATTCACGGCGTATCCGCATGAGGCTTTACCGCCTCGCGAAAGAACGGCGTGGCTATTACCGCGCCGATGATCTGAGCGGCAACGGTGCGGCGATCGCCGGCGGCCGATGGAACCCGCGCGGAATGCGTGTCCTTTACTCCTGTTGCCACGCGTCAACGGCACTACTTGAAGCGCTGGTGCACATGGCAGGGTTGTTGCCGGCTGGCGGGTATTTTCTAGTGACGCTGGAAGTACCAGACGCCACCTATGACGCCGCGTTCATACCTGTTCTACCCGAAGGCTGGGCAGATCTGACGCGCGACCCCCCGGCAACTAGAGCGCTCGGCCGGCAATGGCTTGAGGCTGGTGAACAATTGGCGATGCGCGTACCGTCCGTCGTCTGCCCAAGTGATTTCAATCTGCTCCTGAATCCCATGCATCCTGAGATGGCGCGCATCAAGGTCATAAGCGCAGAACCCTTTACGCTGGATCCGCGGCTATTTGGTCAAGCGACGCGATGAGCCAGCCCAATATCAGATTTCTGACGGCCCCTGAGAAAGTAGTATTACCATATAAATTGATGGGCATCACTTGCTTGCGTATTGTGGTCAAAGGAGCCGTAGCCAACCGCATTTCTACTCGTTTAGGACAACTACATAAAATGCGAGAATACTATTTTTGTCAAACCGACGACGTCGGGTCACAACCGTCGTTGGTCGACAGGGCTTCTACCTCGGCAACGTCGGGCACCGTTCCCTGAACTATCAGGTACTTGAAGTTCAGTGTTGTCCACTCGCTCTGACGGATGACGAGGTAATCGCCATCGATCGCGTAGAACCGGTCGTCCCATTGCTTGCCTTCCTCGTGGTCTTTTTCGAGCTTGCGTCGGGCGGCGCCGCTCAAAACGAGGCGATCAAGCTCGCCCTTAGATGTGAGGAAGTAGTCCTCCAGGATACCGGTGTACAGGTACGACGCATCTTTCAACGAGACGATTGCTGCGACGAGCACTGCATCTGGCTGCTCGAGTGCATCGATACCCCGAAAGAGGTAGTACCAGGGAGCGCTAGCACGTATGAGAGATTGAAACGGAGAGGACGAGCGATCGAGGCCGAGTCCGCGCACCCCCCATCTCCATCCGAGGGAGCTCGCGATGGCAAGGAAAATGGATATAAAGAGGAACCCGATTGGCTCGAACGGATGCTCGTTCAACCGCAAAGTAGCCGCGTTCAGCGAAACTTGTGCGGAGGGGCTGGTGCCCCCAATCAAGAGGCGCAGGATATCTCCGACGAGAATGTTGTATCCCCAGCCGAAATGCACGATAGCCGTCGTCGTTGCATTTAGAATGCAGGCGGCCAAAATCGCGATGAACAGAGCGCGGCTAAACGGCGTGAAGTCAGCCTCGCGTACCTCGCGATCTTGATAGAAGTGATAGAAGACAATGCCGGGGAAGAGTAAGGCAAACAGCAGGACAGCTGGGAAAGCGATGTTCAAGCTTATCCCTTGCTGTTAACGACCTTCATCACGACGGAGTGCCGTTTTCCATTCGCGTCACGAAGTTCAACCCTTGTGTCGCGGTTCGTCTTGCTGCTGGCAGCGATCGTACGCAACGCCTTCATGCCGGAGGCGGATCGTTTGAGCGCTTTGACATCTGAACTCATCACGACCAAGTTTGCAGTCTACTCAATAGCATAGCGCAGCTCGTTAGGAGCGGCTATTAGCTTGTGTCAGGAGCGAGGCTCAGCAAACCAATAGGTAATAATTGCACACCCTGCGAGGCTTGAGTATCTTGTCGCAGGAAGATTTAGCGGCAGGGTAAGTATATTTCAAGGCCGGCTGAGCTGTCACGTGCCGCCACGAACTGACCAATCAGCGAGGCTCGACTGTCTTGGTGCACGTCACGGTGCCGTCGCCGCCGCCTGTGCTGTAGATTTAAACAGACTACGAAAAATCGATAGAAACAATTATGTCAAATATGGTATGCAATTAAAGCGTGTTTTCGCCGGTCAACGCAGTCGACCATGGTTCGCAATCTGTTCTAGCCTGCGCGCGAGCCGACCCTCCTGCCGACTTGCGCCGTACTCCGATGAGTCAAATCAAAGGTAGGATCGGGCAAGTCGCCAGGACCACTCAAGAGTTCGCGGGCCGCAGGTGGACATTGTTCGAGATCAGACCGGCGAAAATCCGCTGGCCGTGCTGGGCATCGTTGCGGTCTCGAGCTTTTTGCTAGGTCTGTTGATGGGCAGTGCAGGCGCTTCGAAACAATTATTTCGGTGAGGGCTCTCGCTCACCCATTGATTGAGTCAAAGGGGTCGCGCGGCGCTCGCCGCGCGAGTACAGTCCGCATGCTCGCTGATTGAACTATCCATGCAACCGACCTACACCAGATCGCCCGCCGTGAGAAGATCGACGGCGACTTAACCGGCCTTGCTGTTCATCACGCAGTTACTGGAGCCCGAGGATCTCGCAAAGGTTCCGCTGCATCAGATCGAATTTCATCGGCGAGGGCTTAGGAAAGTCGCTCCAGTGCCGATATGATGGCATGGAACAACACCATCTGCCGCCCTCAGCCGCTTATGAACTGTTGCTGATCGACGCGGATCTTGAGCATCTGCACCGCGCCGTCGCATTGGAAGTCGCGGCCGCAAGACCGGTTCTGCCGCTTACTTACTGGCGGCGTCGTGTCATGCGAATTCTCGAAGCGCGGCACCTCTTACCGGCACAGTTGGCCGTCGCGTGCGCATTGATGGACTTGATCGAGTCAACCGACACGCGTAATCAGACAATCGCCAAGGCCTGCTGATTGACGGCCTCAGTACGGCTGGAAAGGCGATACTCGCGCTTTCATGCTTCATGAATGCAGCTGTGCACCGATGAATACGACTGCCTGTGCGGGTCCGTCCGCCGCCGCGACGGTGACGCCCTCCTCTTTCCGCGGTCCACGAACTACGGGAATCGCGGGTCCGTCGGCGTCGAAGCGCCGACCAAGACAAGCGATTGCGCCGCTGATCACCAAGACGAACAACGTCTGACCCGTTGCGGCAGTCAAAAGCGGAATGCGGATCTCGGCCCCTGCCGCCAGCGAAAGGTCGAGGATCGTCACCGGCGTTGGCGGAGTTACCGGCGAACGCACTCCGTCGAAATTGCCGACGGGAATCCTGATGGTCGCTCCCCCTCGCTGGACGACTGGAACGTCTTCAGGCTCGACGATCAACGCAAATGGATCGAGGCTCTTGTTCTCGTCCGACAGGTCGACGAAAATCTGCAGTGAGTGAACGGTCTTTCCCGACTCGGCCGGCACTTCCTCATGAACGATCCCTGAACCGGCAGTCATCCAGTGCATCCCGCCGGGCCTGATTAGGTTGCGTGTGCCGATTGAATCGCGGTTAAGAACACCGGTTTCCGAATCGGCAAAGAGATAGGAGACCGCGCACATTCCGGCGTGACGATGAGGCGGGAACGTCGGGCCACCCATCCACGCATGATCAACACCGAGAAACGGATTCAGAATGCGTTCCGAATCGCGCACGGAGAGCGCTCGGAAGTCATCGCCGTGCGTGAACGCTTCTAGTGGTGTAAGCGAGAACATAATTTTCCTTACGCAACCAACGTTTCGTTATGCGAAGGGTAGTCCGTGTACCCTACATCCGTTCCGCCGTAGTACGTGGCCGGGTCCGGCTTGTTCATCGGCACATTGAGCTTCAGCCGCTCGGGAAAGTCGGGGTTCGCCAGCACGAGTTGCCCGAAGGACTCGAGATCGGCCAGGCCCGATGCCACATCGCTTCCTGCCTCGGCCGGTGTGCGACCGGGCCGGTTCAGCATCAGTGGGTTCGACCACCGCTGTCGAAGCTCCGCCAGCAAGGCGTCGTTGTCCTTGATCGTAATGTGCAAATACGCTAGCCCGAGTTTATCGAGTTCGGAGACGAGATAGCGATACAAATCCGGTCCCTCGTCACCCTCGTCGATACCCCAGATCGACAGGCCCGGCGACAATCGAATAGCCGTTCTGTCAGCTCCAATCTCTTGCGCAACCGCGCGAGCGACTTCCAGTGCGAACCTGCTGCGGTTCTGGATCGACCCGCCATACTGATCCGTGCGTGTATTGGCGCTGTGCGCCAGAAATTGGTGGACAAGATACGCATTCGCACCGTGGATTTCGACGCCGTCCGCACCGGCCTCGATGGCGCGACGGGCCGCGATACGAAATTCCTCTACTACTCCGGCGATCTCTTCCGTCTGCAACGCTCGCGGCACCGGAATATCCTGCATACCGGTGGCGGTGAACATTCCGGTCCCCGGAGCAATGGCGGACGGGGCTACGCCTTGACGATGGTGGGGCGTATTATCAGGATGCGACATGCGACCGACGTGCATCAGTTGAATGAACATGCGGCTGCCTTTTGCATGTACAGCTTCGATGACAGTTCGCCAGCCTGCTACATGCCCATCGGTATAGATGCCGGGGGTCGCCAGATAGCCCTGACCGTCGTCGGACGGCTGAGTGCCCTCCGCCACGATCAGACCGACGCCCGCGCGCTGTGCGTAGTATTGCGCTGCAAGCGGGCCGGGCGTTCCATCGCCAAGCGCTCGCGAGCGCGTCATCGGTGCCATGACCATTCGATTCGACAGTTGATTCCGGCCGATGCGCACCGGGCAAAACAATTGATTCATGATGGGTACTCCAAGATTGCTTTAAGCGTCCGCGGACGATGCAGTGAGGCGTGCCGGTAAGACGGTTGTTTAGTGGTAGTTCAGAATGGCGACAAGCTGCTGGCCGACAGGAGTAGTCCAATCGACAGCAAGTTCAGCGATGATCTGGTCGACCGTCGTAATGACAGCGCCGGCCCTCTCCATGCGGCGCAGCGCGATCTCATTACCGAATTTGGTGTTCGATGCTGACGCGTCCGCCGACACCTGGACTTCATAGCCTTCATCGAGCATTTGAAGGACCGGAAAGTTGACACAGATGTCCGTCGTGACACCTGCGACAATTAGGTTCGTACGTCCAGTAGCCGCAACTGCTTCATTGAACCCGTCGTGGTGCATAGCGTTCACAATGCCCGGCCGCTTAATACGGGCAGCGAAGGCTTCCGGAAGTATCTCCTGTAGCTCAGGGAGCAAAGGCCCCTGAGCACGGTCTTCCATGCTTGATGTGAGCACCACAGGAATCTTGGCCGCTTTTGCGATCCGCGCCAGCTTGAAGGTATTTTCCCGCACCAGATTTAAGTCGTGCGAATGCGTCCAGGCAAGAGTTCCAACTTGGTGATCGATCAACAGAATTGCGGCGTTTTCCGGGGTAAAGGCTTTCTTATGCATGGCTAACTCCTATCCTTTGAGATTTTTGCCAAGGCGCTTCTCGCCTGGGCACGCTTCAAATTTAACCTTGATCGCGTTTTCGAAATAGCCGTAAAATGCCGTTCTTGTTGTTCAAAACTTTTGAATACGATGATCGTAGGCACGCCCACGTTCGACCAGCTTCGCGTCTTCATAACCGTGGTGGACGAGGGTAGTTTCGCTGCCGCGGGGCGGCGACTGAGCCGCGCTACCTCGGCAATTAGCTACTCGGTAGCGGCACTTGAAGAGCAACTTGGGATCGAACTGTTTGATCGAAGCAATTCAAGACGACTGACTCTGAGCCATAATGGGAAAATCGTGCTTGCACAGGCGCGCAATCTTGCAGGGGGACTCAACGACTTAAAAGCACGCGTCGCCGGCATTCTTGAAGGCTTAGAGCCCGAATTAACGCTGGTCGTTGATGTCATGCTCCCGGTTGAAAGGCTGATTGACGCCATCCGGGCCTTTGAAGAAGAATTCCCCACCGTCACGATAAGGCTCAATGTCGAGGCCTTAAGCGCGGTGTCGCGGCTAGTTCAGCAAGGGGTGGCGCGGTTAGGTATTGGAGGACTGCTGCATAGCGACGAAACTGATCTTGAGCGCGTGGCGATTGGCGCCGTCGAGATGATGCCGGTCGCCGTTCCATCTCATCCTTTAGCGGGGCCCGAACGAGGTGTTGTGGGCGCATCGAAGCATCATCGGCAAATACTACTTACCGTGCGGAGCGCCTTTGAAGACAAGACGACAATGGCTGTGTTCGCTCCGGAGACGTGGTCGCTTTCCGATCTCGGAGCGAAGCGAGCATTGTTGAACGCCGGCCTGGGGTGGGGTTATATGCCCGAACATTCGGTGCGCGACGACCTTGCATCAGGTCGTTTGGTTCGCCTCGACATTCCCGAGCTTCCCGGCGGCATGTATCCATTACAAATCATGTACCGGACGGATGCGCCGCCGGGACCGGCCGGTTCGTGGCTGATTAAGCGGCTCGCCGCGCAACAGTGATTTGCTCAGATCGATCGAGCCTACTAAGAAGTGACGCTTTGGCTGTCGTCTGAGTGCGACATCTCTTTAAAGCGAGCGCTGCTGCTATCATCCTTACGACTGGCACGTCGGCATTGCGGGGGGAAATGTATATTCCGGCTACGCTTCAATAACCTTACTCCGCTGTTCGGAAACGCATGCGGCGCATTTGAGCGCCGTTGCTTATCGGGGAGTCACCAAGGCAGGGCGAGCCGGGGCGCAGCTCGTCGCTGTCTCGAAGAGATGCGTCTTGAGTAATGCCCGAGCGTCGCTAGGAAAGCCACGAAATTCAACGGCGATTGTACTAGTTGAGAACGACTCCTCATTCGCCGGTTACTTCTAAAACTGATATGTGGCGTCGTGTTTTTCGGGGTGGCGCGCGCCGGTTCCACACGAAGATGCCCGCCTGCGTTGCGTCTGCGAGTAGACGCTCATTGCTTTGACGTCCGTGCTGGCTGGTGTGTCTGAAGCCACGTACGCATGAAATTGAGCTGCGCCTGCTGCGAATACACCATGCTCTGAGCCAGCTTGCGTAGCTCCGGATCCTTTCCATACTGGAGCTCCACTTTTGCTACATCTACGGCTCCTTGGTAAAGCGGCGTCATTTGAGCCACGAAATCGTAGTCGGCATCTCCGGTGTATGGCAAATTCGTCTTGCCTTGAATCATGGCTTGGTTGGCAGTTCTGTAAGCGTCGGTCGATGGAACGTCCGATGCTCGCGCAGCAGGTCCTGGGTTGATCGGAGGCTGCTGCGCCCAACCATTTCCGGTTACTGCAGAGGCGAGAACTACTGCTGACAAGAGAAGCGCTCTGAAATTGGGCATTGTGTCCTCAAAAAGTCTGCGCTGAGTGCCGGCGTGGGCTCGTGAACGAGGAAACCGACATTTCGCGGTGCATAGATCTTGGGTAAGAGCAAGAGATGCCTGCTCGCCTGGACCCACTTAGCGCAGACCAGGAGGTGCGTTCAACGCAGCTTCAACGTCCCTATGCGATTAGCAGCTGAACCGGTCACCGAATCGGCTCCCTTGTCACATTGAATTGCTCGTTATGGGTCTGCGCCCCTTTTCCGGTTGCTTCAATCTTCGCGCGGGCACTCTGAAGGTTCTCTGAAAAATGCATCCAGTCGGCTGGGTTATACCCAGCTTTTTCGTACTGAGCGAGCTCTGCGCGCACTTCAGCGCGGGTCCGTTCCCCCGCAGCTTGAGCCGAAGCACCGAGCGCGAAAGAGAAAAAAGAAACAGCTATAACGATTCGGGCGAGCGCCTTCATGAAACCTCCGTGATTCGAGTGGCAGCAATTCATCTTCTAAGTGCTGCCCCCGAATTCTATGAGCTAGTCTCATGAGGGTAAATACCGATTTGCGAGACAGTTTGTCGCTGGAAATGGGAGAATCGCTCGCCATGCCACGAGCGCTTCGGCACGGCGGGAGGGTGTAACCCGACGCTCGCGCCGCCTTACTCAAGCTTCGCTACGTATGCGCGACGGCCTCCCCATCCAACTCGGCCGTCACCGGCGCGCCGGTCAGTGCTGCGCAATCGCGAGGCTAGCGCACCCTGCACGCAACTCCTGATTGCGCTGCAACCTGAGCCTGCGGTGCGCGAACCGGTAGCCAAGGTAAAGATCGCCCAAACAATCGAGTAAGCAATCAGCGTCGTTCGGTTCCATCGTTCGAGCGATGCGATTCGAGCGGCACTTCGTGATGGTCCATCCAGTCCCACTGAAACGTGTCGGGGGACCAAGACCAGCGAAAGCGGTTCGAGCGCTCCGCACGTTCGTTCAACGTCGAGGCCAGTGAAGCCGCAGTATGAGAGCTGACATTCATTATGTATCTCCAAGTTTGGGTGGATTTCAACGATGGCGCTTGTCCGGGCTGGCAGCTCCGTCCTCGGAAGTCCGGACTCTCCCTTGCCCTCAGACTCGTGAGCGCCGGACGCCTGATCTTCAAAAGAGCTGTCGAAGCCCCATCATGACGCCGGTCTGATTCGCCCCGGGCGGCGGCGTCGTTCCCGGGCCACCGGCGCTCAGCGTATATCTCGCCCTCGCGCTATTGCCAAGAAAGCCAACCTGCGCGTAGACGGCCGTTCGTTTCGATAGTGAATAGATGCCGCGAATCGTACTGAGCGTCGCTCTCGTGTCGTGATCGTGATTAAGAATCCGGTAGACCGCTCCATCGACATAGAGAGAAGGCGTGATGACGTAGCTGGCGCCCAGATAGAAAATGTTCGACTTGACGCTCGCTGCTGCTTGCGCCGCCGGATCGACCCACCGTCCAAGCCATCCGCCCGAGATCGTCGCGCCGAAGAATTTGACGTACGCATTGGCCTGAGCCCGTGTGTCCTTGTCGCCGCTGCTGGGAATCGGTGTCGTCGCCACGCCATCAAAGAAGTTGGCGGCTGCGTTCGTTCCACCCCGTTGCTGGTCGTAGCTGACCACCGCGCCAAAATTGCGCGTGTCGTACTTGGCCATCACGGACCACTGGTGACATTGCTGGAAGTCGCCTGGCACCGATCCGGCGCACGTGCCCTGTCCGGGCGAATTGCCGGATCCTGCTGCGTCGCGCCCGAATGAATAGGTTGCGCCGAGCGTGAGGCCCGCGAATGTTCCCTTGTAGGCGATGGTGTTGTCGCTTCGGGCATTCGGAATGTAGCTGTCCAGCGATCCGAGACTGTAGATGGCCGGACCCATCACGTCGTTCTCGAGCAGCGCGTAGAACGTCATCGTGTACTGACGGCCGAACGTCAGCGTGCCGTATTCCGAACCGAGGCCTACCCAGGCTTGCCGTCCGAAAAGACGGCCGCCTTGACCCGCATCGCCCGCGCGCACGTTGAAGCCGTTCTCAAGAACAAATAGTGCGCGATATCCTCCGCCAAGATCCTCGCTGCCGCGAAGGCCCCATCGCGAAGGCAGTGAGCCGGTGATGGCGGGCATGCGAATAACGCGGTCGCCCGACGCATTCGCATGGGACACATATTCGAGCCCTGTGTCGATGATGCCGTAAAGCGTGACGGAGCTTTGCGCGTGTGCCGCTCCCGCAAGCAAGCAGACGGCTCCCGCCGCAACCAGGCAAGTCCTTTTCATGTGATTTCCAAACAAAGTGGTGAATCGATAAGCGAATTGCGCCGTTCTCGTATGGGAATTAGACGGCTTCGACTGCATCGGAATGACGCCAGTGCTTCTGTCGCTTCATGAAGAAGAAGATGGCCGCTACAGGGATAACTGCCAGCAGAAATGGCGCTGCGAACAGGTAGTAAAGGTGATGGACCTGCCAGCCGTGGTCGATCAGCATGCCGACGAGGAGCGGTGCCGCGATCGCGCCGAGTCTGCCCATGCCGACTGCCCAACCCACGCCGGTGGCGCGAGTTTTCGGCGGATAGAGAAGCGGCGTCAGCGAATAAAGGCCGCCGACGCATGCGGTAATCGCGGCGCCCAATGCGATCGCTGCCGGCATGGCGAACTGGAGTTGCGAAGCGTTCGCACCAAACATTAAGAGCAGCACGCCGCTGACCACCAGAGCCGAGGTCAGCAGCGTTCTAAGTTTCCCGCGGCCCGAGACCAGGCTGAACAACGTGCACCCGATAATGCCGCCCGCATTCAGCAGGACGCCGCCGGTCACGCCTTGCGAAGCGGACATGCCCGCCTGGACCAGAAGCCTCGGCGTCCAGCTCATGACGAAATAGAATCCGGCCATCACAAGCGAGAACGCAAGCCAGATCAGGAGCGTCCGCAACCCGATCAGCGACGGCGCCGTGGTCAGTTCGTCCGACCCAGCGCTTGCTTCCCGAGAGTCCTCGATGCGCGGCAGTTCATCGATCGTGTCCTGCTTCATGCGCCGCAAGATGGCGTTCACCTTGTCCAGCGCACGTTGTGGTCGCCGTGCAATCAGGAAATCCAGGGACTCGGGCAGGCCGTACCATGCAAGCGGAATCACCAGCGCCGTGCTGATGCCGCCAAACAGGAAGGCGCTTCGCCAGCCATAGCGTGCCAACAGCAGTGCGCTCACAGCGCCGCCCAGCGTCGCGCCGAGCGTATAGCCGGCCGACTGCATGCTGATCGCTGCGCTTCTCCACTTGTCGGACGCGTACTCCGAGGCGATGACCGCGACGCTCACCATCATGCCGCCGATGCCGAGTCCCGTCATGACGCGCAATGCCACAAGTTGTTCCAGCGTCTGAGCACATGCGGAAGCCAGCATGCCCGCGACGATCGCAAGCAGGCACAGCAGCACGAGCGGCCGGCGCCCGATGCGATCGGCGCACGGTGCAACGATGAAGCCTCCGGCCGCCATGCCGAACAGGCCGGCGCTGAGCAACGCGCCGAGCTGGCTACCATTGAGATGCCAGTCCGATGCCAAGTGCGATGCCGAAAACGCGACGGCCAGCACATCGAAGCCATCCAGCATGCTCAGCGCGACGCATACGACGAGCACCATCTTCTGGAACGAGCTCATTCGGCCCTCGTTCGTGGCCTTCGTCAGCTTGTGTTTCATTTGTCTTCCTCCAGTATTGCTGCCCCGACGGACTTCGTGGAGCAGTCGTCCTCTTGTGGGATGCCTGTTTTTGAGTCGGGTCGGTCTCTTCAATGGTGTTGTTCGTTACACGCTAGTTGCTGTCGAAGATGCAGGGCTCGAGCGCCCGCCACCACGGTTTGCCGGGCAGCGTCGCGCCCTGCTCCGGACCGGTCACATGAACGGCGCCTTGCCGCGCATCAGCAACGCCGGAGCCGTAATCCGGTCCGCGCACGACGTGACGACGCCGGAGCGTCTCGACCAGGATCGTTCCGCCGCCGGCACCCACCTGTGAGATGTCTCCGGGCTCATGACCGCGCCATCCGGATCGTCAAGTCGCCAAGGCCTTCGACGCGCGCCTTGACGACGTCGCCGGGCGTCACGGGGCCGACGCCCGCCGGCGTGCCTGTCATGATGACGTCGCCCGGATGCAGCGTGTACATCGCCGATGCGTATTCGATGAGCCGCTGAACGTTGTAGATCAGGTACTGCGTATTGGACTTCTGGCGCGGCGCGTCATTGACCGTAAGTTCCAGGTCGAGCGTGTTGGGATCCTCGATCTCGTCGACGGTCGTGATCCACGGACCGATCACCGCGAACGTATCCGCCGACTTGCGGAAGCCCGCGAACTCGGGACCGCGTACCGTCATGTCCAGCGCCACGCAATAACCGAACACGTAATCGAGCGCCTTCTCTCTCGAGACTTTCTTGGCCCGCCTGCCGATGACCACGCCGAGTTCCACCTCGTGATCGGTGCGGCGGTCCGGAAACGGAAACTCGACGATACCTTCGGGTCCGTTCAGCGACGTCGGTGCCTTGATGAACAAACCAAACTGTTCGAGCGTGGTGAAGGTCTTACCGTGTGCGATCTGCTGATCCGCATTGGCCTCGTCGATATGATCGCGGTAATTGATCGGCGCCCCGATGATCTTGCCCGGATTGGCGACCGGCGCGAGCAGCTTGGCCGTCGACAGCCGCACCGTATCCGCGTG
The DNA here is from genome assembly GCF_023631305.1 of Caballeronia sp. INML3B. Classification (NCBI taxonomy): domain Bacteria; kingdom Pseudomonadati; phylum Pseudomonadota; class Betaproteobacteria; order Burkholderiales; family Burkholderiaceae; genus Caballeronia; species Caballeronia sp. INML3B. The sequence goes on along the minus strand of NZ_JALQDI010000074.1, from coordinate 129,957 downwards.
GCGAGGAAACGTTTCGATCTGGTCCTCGATACGAGGAAAGTTTCCGATGATCCAGTCGTAAGGCGGATATGGCCAGCCCGGCTCACCCAGAGCGTGGAACAGCGGCGTGATGTCGTGAATCCTGTCCCCACGGACAACGCCAATACGGTTATCGTTAAAGCGGCAAATCTTCATGGCTTATCCTGCGTCAGGGTGAGTCAACCGCGCGTTTCGCGGTAAAGGCCGAGCTTCTCGTACACGGGACGATCAGAGTAGGTGAACATCACGGCGTCGCTGATGTCGCCGGCACTCATGCGCCAGCGGCTCCATCCCGGCACGATGAAGACGTCGTTCTCGGCGATATCGAAGCGCCCGGCACCTTCTATCTCGACGGCAGGCGAACCCTCGACGCCGACGATGACCGTACCCTCCACCGATCGGAAGAACTCCGTGGTAAGGCCACGCGGAATCAGGCGCATCGACGCGGCAATGGTCGGGATGGCCCAGCCGCCGGTGAGCGGGTTGGCGTAGCGAACGTTGACGCCGTGACAGGCATCGACGTCCGAGTAGCGCGCGAGCCGGTCGAGCACTTCGCGCGTGCGCGCATAGGGATAGTTGAAGATCGGCGATGTCGGCCCAGCGTGGCTGCTACCGATCGGCAGCAAAGCGTCGGAGTAACGTGTCAGCACCTGATCGGATTCGCCGGTGCGGGGAAACTGATTCGATTCCTCGTATTCCTCGCGAAATCCGGCCCGCAGGAAACTGACGAGCGGAACGTCGAGTCCGTCCAGCCAGACGACCGGTCCATCGCCGTCGTTGCCGTGGTCGTGCCAGGTCCACGCGGGCGTCACGATGAAATCGCCGCGCAGCATTTCAGTGCGAACGCCGTCAACCGACGTATAGCCGCCCGTGCCTTCGAGCACGAAGCGCAACGCAGACTGGCTATGACGATGTGCCCGCGCTATCTCACCCGGAAGAATCAGTTGGAGGCCGGCATAGATCGTATCGGTCGCATTAGGCAAACCTTCCAACCCGGGATTCATCAGCATCAGAACGCGCCGCTCCGCTTCTTCCGCGCTCACCACAGCGCCGGATTCGATTAGCCGGTCACGCATCACGGCCCACTTCCACGCATGCGGCCTGGCCTTCGGCCGCGGCTCATTAGGGACAAGCCCTTTCAAGACGTCCCACAGCGGCGCGACGTTGAGTGCTGCGAGTCGTTCCCGATATGAAACCGAACGGTCTGATTCCTGCGCTCTTACGGCGCTGTCTGCGTGCGCGCTCATGGCGAACTCCTTCTGTAACGTGGGGCGGCGATAGGTGAAAGGGCTTTCACTGTGACGATGGATGAAGCGCCGTGCCCCTTCCTATCGCGATATATTGGATAGGCATCCGAAAAAATAAATGGAATGTCCTGACACACTGCTCTTCCATTTTTCCCAAGCAAGGATCAGGCGTCTTCCAGTTCGATATAGACCTGGCCCTCCTCTATCCGCACGGGGTAGGTCCGGATATCCACGGAGAGCGGCGCGCACATGGCCTTGCCGTTGCGCACATCGAACCTTCCCTGATGCAGCGGACATTCGATCTCGTGGCCATCGAGAAAGCCGTCGCATAACCTTGCGTGGCCGTGCGTGCAGATATTGTCGGTCGCGTAGACCAAGCCGTCGACGCTATAAAGTGCAATCTCCCGGCCCTTTGAGATAACCGCGGTCACGTCATCGGCGGGCACTGCAGCAAGCTCGATCACTTTCGCCCAGGTCTTTGTCATCGAGCACCTCAAATCGGATAAATGAGCGAGTTCGCGACCATTTCGCTGTCGAACACGCAGGTTCGGCTTTTCAACCTGAGGCCTTGCGGCGTGCGCTGAATGACATCGATATAGCGGCCGACGTTGAATACGGTGGTCAACTCGTCCTGCTTCGTACGAAACACGGCGTAGTTCGCTTCCGACCGGATATGACGGCTGTCGACTTCCCGGACGATGGGTGCGCCGACGACATGCCTCTGGTAGTACGGGTCATGGAAGATCGTTTCTGTCATGCCATACACCCGGTCTTTCAACATGCCCTTGCTTTCGAAGGACATCGTTGCGAGCGGAAGGCCTCGATCGAAGTTCTCGCGAGGCTGAACGCGGTACAGGCACTCGTCGGTGAAGAATTCAGGCCAGCGATCCCAGTCGGCTCTGTCCAGCACGGCCGCATACTCGGCGTAAAGCCCGATAAGTTCCTGATAGGTCTCGAAATCGAGCATGTCAAATCTCCATCACTTTGCGCCAGTACTCGAACATGCCCCGAATCAGGGTCTCGCTGACGTTGTGATCGGCATCGGCGATATCCCGTCCGCCGAGTTGTGCGAGCGCCTGATAGAACGGCTTTTGTTCGACGCCTTCCTGCGAGAACTCGATGACCTCACCGTCGTCGGCCGACACGAATCCCGCCGGGCCGAAGAGATTCGCCTGGCGCAAACGCCGGCGCGTCATCTCCTCGCTGTCGTCCTCGAAGCCGAAGTGCGTCCAGACGAAATCGAACGATCCGACGCCGTTCGGCACGATCTGGCGCGTCGACACCGAATTGATCTGCTGCTGGATGATGAGGCTCGGGAAGATCGTCAGCATGGCGACGGTCAGATCGCCCCACCACGGTTCGTGAACGATGTCGAGAAAGCGGTCGTCGTTCAGTTTCATTTCTTCCTTGAAGCTCGACACGCCCTTGGTCACTTCGCTCTTTCCCTGTGCACCGCGCACGCCGATCATTGCAGCGTGGCGAAACTTCTCGTCCATCTTTAGCGCTGCCTTGCTGTCAGCGCGCCACAGTCCGAACGTGAGGAACCAGGTGTGCAGCAAGCCCGCGTGATACGGATCCTTGATGTTCTCCTGCATGAACTTCCAATTTGCCGGAATTCGCTGCCGGTTGTAGCCTAGAATTTTCAGCTTCCGTCCGTCGAATACACGGTTAAATAGCGCAAGGATCGACGGTCCGAGGAATGCTTCGAGCGGCTCGACATCGTGGTCGAAGGAAGCGAAGATCACACCGTTGCGGGTCGCCACTTTCAGTTGCGTCAGACCATGCTGTTTCGGATCGAAGTCCGCAGGCATGCCGCCGTTGACCCTGCCGTCCGCCTTCACGCCTCGCCGGAACGGCACACCGATCAGATTGCCCTTAAGGTCATAGTTCCACTGGTGATATGGACACGTCAGGTCTTTTCGATTGCCGAACTTGTCCCGGCAGAAGCGCACGCCGCGATGCGCGCACACGTTTTCCACCACAGCTACTTCGCCATCCTGAGAGCGCGTCACGATCACCGAGCGCTCGCCGATGGACGTGCGCTTGAAGTCACCGGCGTTGGGAATCTCCGCTTCCAGACCCACGTAGCACCAGTGACTGGAATAGAAGAAACGATCGAGCTCCTTCCGGTAGACCGCTTCCTGGCTGTACGCCCAGAACGGAATCTGGCTGGTATCGTCCCCCTTCCAGACAGGCCGGATAAAGTCGATCGGGCTCTCATTCATGATGACGTCTCCTCTGGTGCGGCAACTGGGAACTGCTTGATCGAGACTCGCTTGCATGAAAAGCATCGGCGTAAATCCGGCCGGGGTCGACGCCCTTCCTGCGCAGCAGCGCGGACGAAGCGTCGACCATCGCCGGCGCGCCCGCCACATACGCGCGCCATCCGTCGAGCGTGTTCCAGTCCCCGTCGACAGCATCGGTCACCATGCCCGTGCGATACGGAACGCGCTGTTCGCCGGAAGCCAGCACGACATGGACACGCAGGCCGGGCAGGCTTTCGCGCAACGCGTCGAGCCAGTGGGTGCCATAGACGTCCGCTTTGGAACGCACGCCGAAGTACAGATGGATCGGCCGGCTTGTCTGCGACTCGGCCATGCCGCGAAGAATTGACAGGATCGGCGCCAGCCCGGTGCCACCGGCAATGCACAGAACCGGGTCATCCGACTTTCTGCGAAGGTAGGCGGTACCCAGAGGTCCGCTAATGCGAACTGCATCGCCCGGCTTGAGATCGGCCGCGACGAAGGACGTCACGTGCCCACTGGGCACCAGCCGTATATGAAACTCCACTTCCTGGCCGTTCGCCGTGCCCGCCATCGAGTAAGGACGAATGTGTTCCGGCGTGAACTGCACGTTCGCGTACTGACCGGGAGAGAAGTTGAATGGTTTGGACAACGCCAGCCGCACCCGTTTGATATCGTGCGTCAGGTCTTCTATGTCGATGACCGTCGCCTTGAGTATCTTCGGCGGATGAACCACGATCTCGTCGACCTCAGGAATCTCGATCACGCAATCCTCGATGAGCGTCGTGCAGCATGCGAGCACGGACTGGCCGCCCGTGACGCGCGAACCGCCTGCTTCGGTGCCGAGCGTCACAGCTGAGCCGGCGACCACGGTGCAACGACACGTGCCGCAACGGCCTGCCATGCAGCTGTACGAAATCGGGATCGCATGAGCGCGCAGTGCGTCAAGCAGATTGGCGCCGCTCGTCGCCTCGATATCGCGCTCTAGCGGCAGGACAGAAACCTTCATCACTTCCGTGTCTCCATGCTGTTCTGCGTTTGATGCATGATGCACGGAGCCGCGAAATCGATAAATAGAATCTCCTTGATACGCAAAATCACTCAGATTGATAATGCTTTTGCCAAAAGGGGCAGCCGATGGAACTTCACGATATCGATCTCAACCTGCTTGTCGTCTTTCAGGAGCTATTGCAGCAGCGACGTGTTTCGGCCGTCGCCACCGCGCTCGGCACGTCTCAGCCGGCCATCAGCAATGCGCTGGCGAGGCTGAGAAAGGTGCTTGGCGACGAACTGTTTCTGCGAACCTCGAAAGGCATGGTTCCGACGCCGTTCGCTGAGGCGCTGGCCGAGCCGATCGCCAATGCACTGGGCGCGATTCACCATACGTTGAACCAGATGTCGGTTTTCGATCCGGCATCGAGCACGCGAGCATTCACAGTCGCGATGACAGACATCGGCGAGATCTCGTTCCTGCCGGTCCTGATGCGCAAGCTCGCGTTGATCGCACCGGGTGTGACGATCAGCACGGTGCGCAACCAGTCCGACACACTTCGCGCGGACATGGAGCACGGCCAGGTAGACCTTGCCATCGGCTTTCTACCTGATCTGAAGGGGGGATTTTTCCAGCGCCGCTTGTTCCGTCAGCGTTACGTCTGTCTGTTTCGCGCCGATCATCCGCTGGCAGGCGCGGGCATGACGAGCAAGACGTTCTCGGACGCCGAGCATGTGTCGATCGTGGCCGAGGGGACCGGACACGGCATGGTCGATACCGTCATTCAGCGGGCCGGCATACGCCGTAACGTCCGCTTGCGCGTGCCGCATTTCGTTGCAGTTGGGCATATTCTGCAAACGACCGATCTGATCGCCGTGGTGCCGCACGCCTATGCGATGAGTACGCTCGCGCCTTTCGGACTCGTCAGCGCCCCGTGCCCGATCAAGATTCCCGACATCACCATCACCGTGCTATGGCACGGGCGAAACCATCGTGATCCGGGCAATCAATGGCTCAGGCAGACGATGTTTGAAACCTTCGCGCCCTGACGTCGTCGCCACGCGTACTGCACGTGCTCCGCGAGTTCAGCGCGAACCTGAACACGCGTCTCTCATGAGACAGATTCGAGGGCCGAGCTTCAAGAAGTTGAACTGCGGCCGTGCGCTCCGGTATCGGCCCGGAGCGTCTGCCTGACGCGCGCAGCGGCCTACCTGAGCCTCGCTACGTATTGGGCGACGGCCTGAACATCCGACTCGGTCAGAACTTCCGGGAAAAGCTTTGGCATGGCACCTGACGGATTGCGCACGAATGACTCGATGCCCGACACACCACGACGTTTCGCGACATCGACGAGCGACGGCCCGACCGCACCGCCTCCCGATGCGCCATGACAGGACGCGCATCGTGCGACATATACCTGCTGTCCGCGTTCGGAGTCGTCTTTAGACGACGATGCCGTAGAGGCTCCGCCGAGCAGTGCAATACTGTCCGCGTCCGGTGACGCCGGAACCGCCGCGAGATACGCTTGAATCTGCGCCAGATCGCGATTAGACAGGATTTTGCTGCTGTAGAGAGGCATTTGCCCCTTCGGCGAGCGGACGTAGGCCGTCATCGCCTCTACCGGCAACGGGGACGGTGCGAGGGCGGGCCCGGACATGATGCTGCCCTGCCCCACGGGACCATGGCATTCGTAACAGCCCTTTTTCATGTACAGCCCCTGTCCGGCATGAACGTCCGCCTGTACAGCCATCGCAGGCGGCGAGGTCATATCGATCAAGCAGGCAAGCGCACTTACGGCCAGCGCGATCATGCGTATCGGCTTCATGTGCGCTCCTAGCGAGGTTGCGTGAGGACGTCGAGAAAGGCCGGTTCGCCCGCCTTCACTCGCTGCATCGCGCGCGCGAGAGCCGGTCCGAGATCGGCCGGGTTCGAGATCGGTCCCTCGGCCCACATGCCCATGCTTCTGGCGAGCCCGGCATAGTCGATCGGCGGATCGTTGATGAGCGTGCCCGCCGTGCCGTTTTCAGGTTTTCGGTCGCGCCAGTTAGCCATGCGCTGAATGTGCATCGATTCCTGGTGGTAGGCGCGGTTGTTATGCATCACGGTGAGCAGGGGAATCTTGTGATGCGCAGCGGTCCACAACACACCGGGCAGCACCATTAGATCGCCGTCGGTCTGAATATTGACCGGAATGCGTCCCGCATCCCGATGCGCGATCGCCGCGCCAACTGCGGCCGGCGCGCCGTAACCGACGCCATAGCCGCCTTCGCCGCCGATGTACTGCCAGGTCTTGTCGAAATCCCACAACCGCTGCGGCCACTGGCTGATGAACAACGACGACGACACCAGCGCCCAATTTTCATGTCGGATCACGTTCCAGACTTCTTGCGAGAGTCTTGCCGTGCTGATCGGACTCGCATCCCAGGCGCGCGTCGCGTCGTGTCGCGCGGTCTCGCGCATCAGCGTATGAGCCTGACGCAGTGCGGGTGCACGCTTTCTCATCGTCTCACGCTGGGGAGCCGTGCACACCGCGTTCACCGCTTCGAGCAACGGCCCGAGCGAGGCCTGCGCATCTCCGCCGATTGCAAGCGTGGGCGCGATGAACCGCTCCGCGTCCTGCATGTTCGACTTCGAATAGAGATAGGACGTCGACACACTCACGAGATCGACATCGGGTTTCGTAAACTTTTTGGTCGGTCGCCCGATGACGTCCGCTACCGTTCCCGTCAACCCCCAAAGATCCGATACTTCGAGAGCAAGGATGACATCGGCGCGCGATATCAATTGGGTCTTGAGATAGGTTTGATTTAGGAAATGCCCGGTCGGGAAATTCAGCCGTCCGAGCAGGTCGACGACCGGCGCGTTCACCGCTTCCGCAAGCGCCACCAACGCATCCATGCCAGCCTGCGAACGGATCGCGCGGTCCGCGACGATGACCGGATTCGTCGCGCCGCAAAGCATGCGTGCGGTCTCTTCCAGCGCAGCTCGGCCCGCAACGGGCGGCGAGACCGGACGAAACGGCGGCACCGAAATCTCCCTCGGGTTCTCGATCGGGCGCTCCTGCAGCTCGCCGTCCGCGACAAGAAGCACCGGCTCCATCGGCGGCGTCATCGAAAGCGTGTAAGCGCGGACGAACGACTCCGCATAGTGCTGAAGCGACACAGGCGCGTCGTCGTACTTGGTGAAGTCGCGCACCAGCGCGCCAAGATCCAGCGCGGTGTGATACCACTCGACGCCGGGACGGCGCTTCGTCGCATCCGCGATGTTTCCCGCGATGACGATCATCGGCACGCGGTCGCACCAGGCGTTGAAGATCGCCATCGAGGCGTGCTGAAGCCCCACGGTGCTGTGGACGAGACAGGCCATCGGCTTGCCTGCGACCTTCGCATAGCCATGCGCGATCGCCGCCGACGCCTCTTCGTGCGTGCAGACGACGAGCGCCGGGTGCTGGTCTCCCGCATAACTCACGATCGACTCATGGATGCCGCGAAACGTGGAGCCCGGCATGGCGGCGACATAGTCGATGCCCGCCATGCGCAGCAGATCCACCATGAAGTCGGAGCCCGGATTGCCGATGTGTGCCGCGTCTGCTGAAGGCGCTTCCTGAAGCGACGGCACCTGCGTCTCGGCGGCAATCAGACGCGCGCCGGGCTTAGCGACCGACGGCGCCTTGTTGACAGGCTGCGCTACGCCTGCATTCGGCTTTAAGAGCGCGGTAGATGCTCCGGCGGCGATCGCTTCCTTGAGGAAGGTTCTTCGAGCCGTCATGGTGTCTCCTCCTGGTCAGTCTCTGTTGTTGTGGCCGACGCCAAGGATGGATCGCGGGCCCCATGCGGAGCCAACGGTAAGGTTTTCAGTTCCGTTGATCAAGATTGATTGTTAGATCAACGCGCGATGCGCGATCCCACCGAACTGATGGACACGACGACGGCTTCGCCGTAGAGTTCTATTGATCAATATCGACAGCCAATCAACATGTCCGACGTCATCACGAACGGTCCCGCACGGCGGGCAACTAAAGACGAACACGCGGCGGCGAACTCCGACCACACGGACTACGTGACCGCTGCCGAAGCAATGAAGATCCTGAACGTCCGGCAACAGACGCTGTATGCCTACGTGAGCCGCGGTTTGATCCGCAGCATCGGACAAGCGGGACACAAGGGCCGCCTCTACTGGCGCGATGACCTCAGGCGTCTCGAATCGCGTTCGCTCGCGCGGCATGGGCACGGCGCGGTCGCGGCATCCGCTATGAATTTTGGCGAGCCGATCATCCCAACCTCGGTGACCGAGATCACGCCTGACGGACCACGCTATCGAGGCAGGCTCGCGACCGACCTTGCGCGTGCACGCCTTCCATTCGAGGCCGTCGCGCAGTTGCTATGGACCGGAATGCTCAACGACACTAACGTCGAACTCGAATGGCCGAAGCGCAAACCATGGCATGAACTGAACGCGCTCATTGAAGCATCGTGGCGCATGCAGCCCGGCAATTTGCTCGACGTTTTCTCCATCGTTACGCTGCACCTCGGCATGCAGCCGTCACAGCGCCGTGGAAGGACGGCGACGGCCGAGCCGGCCGACCTCGACATGGCGTCCGCCGGGATCGATATCATCCAGATGCTGGTCGGATGTTGCGGACTGATGTCGCCACGCAGCCACTTCAAGTCGATGGAGACCGGTCAGTCGGTGGCACAGGGCATCCTGTCCTCGCTTGCCGTCGAATCGACCGAAATTAATCGCGAGTCGATGGAAGCTTTGCTGATCCTGCTCGCCGATCACGAACTCTCGCCCGCGACGGTCGCCGCCCGCGTGTCGGCATCGACGGGCTGCACGCTGCATCGTTGTGTCGTATCCGGCATCGCTGCGAGCACTGGTTCGCTGACCGGCCAGTTGTACGACCGCGTCGAGGAATTCTTTGACAGCGCTAGCACGATGCAGGCATTGATGCGCCGCGCCAATACACTGCTTGAACGCGGCGTCGCGGTTCCCGGTTTCGGGCATCCAATCTATCCCAGGGGCGATCCGCGAGCCCGCTACATGCTCGATCTCGCACGCCGACGGAGCGACAACAGCCGCCAAATGAACGCGATCTATCAGTTCGTCGATCAAATAGCGAAGGAGCACGGCTTACTTCCGCGTCAGGAGCTTGGAACCGTGGTGCTCACGCGCGCCATAGGTCTGCCGCGACGCACGAGCGGCGCGATTTCCGCGCTCGCGCGCGTGGCCGGATGGCTCGCCCATGTGCAGGAACAACGCATGTATGGAAGCGTTCTCCGTCCGCGTGCGCAGTTCATCGGCTCATCTGCTGCCAAAGGCAAGTGAGCCGGCCGTGAACGTCTTGGTCAGAACAGGTGTCGAATACCGAACGACACTTCCACCTGGGACTTCGTGCTCGACGGCTGCATGAAGAAGATGGCAGCGTTGCTGGCCGAACCGACCGCACGTTGATAGATCGCGAAGGCATACAGGTCAGTGCGCTTCGATAGCAGATAGTCGATGCCCAGATCGACCTGATGCCACTTCGGTGACTGATTCAGTTCCTCATAGCGACCGAAAGTGAACATGTAGCCCAGGCCGGTGTAAAAATCCGGCGTGATGTGCCAGGTACCGTTCAATTCAGCATTGTCGAGCCGTAGATGGCTACCGTCGAAATAGCGGTATTTGGCGTGCGAGTACACGAGATTGTCCTGCGTCGGCCCGATGGCATACGACGCCGTCGCGGCGATCACCTGCTGCTCGTCCACCAGCGCGGTTCGCGGGCCCAGTGCGCTGGTCTTGAACAGACTGAACGGTGCGGGATAATCGCTGCCGGCGGCGCCGTTGGGATTGTCAGCCGCATTCGGATGGTTCATCTGCAGATAGCCGACCGCAAGCTTCAGACTGCCGTTGCGGTATGCCGCCGTCGCGCTGTAGGCGCGATTATTTGCGAAGTCGCCGGCAGCGTTGCTCATCGCGTACATGGCAGCGAAGCTAAAGCCGCCCCAGCTCGGGCTCGTGTACTTGACTGAGTTCTGGAAGCGCACGGTGCCGAACAGGTTGTCATTATCTGATACATGCGCGCCATTGCCACCGAAGAGTTTGGCCGCGCCCGTATCGGCCATGAAATCGTAATTGGTGTCGTACTGGCGACCCAGGGTCAGTGTCCCGTATTGTCTGGTCGCAAGACCCACGAACGCCTGCCGTCCGAACATGCGCCCGCCTTGCCCCAGCGCGCCAGTGTTGCCGTCAAAGCCATTCTCCAAGGTGAAGATGGCCGACATGCCTCCGCCAAGATCTTCGCGCCCCTTCAGACCGAAACGATTACCCTGAATGAGGCCGCTTGCGGATTCGAACAAATGACTGCCCTTTACGTTGTTCACATACGCGGGGCCTGTACCGATGAGGCCGTAGAGCGTCACGCTGCTGTCCGCGTGTGCGGCGCCGGCGCCGAGCGCGAGCATGCCGAGGAGAAGCCTGTTCTTCTTCATGATGTGTTGTTCGAGAAGTTGGAGACGAACTAAAGCAGCGTCCGGTGCGCCTCCAGCGAGGCGCACGACGCTCGTCCAATGGATACGTGAGAACTGAGGGGTTGCTAGACGGTGATGTCGTCGTGCCGCGTTTCGCGCACGCGCAGCACCACACACAGCGCGACGAAGGCGAGGCACAGATAGTAGAGACCGATACCGGAGGGGTCGCCGTGATTGCGCGCCGCGAGCGAGGCCGCGATAATAGGCGCGACTCCGCCGCCGAGCACCGTGCCGAACGCCTTGCCCATCGAGAAGCCGGTGAAGCGCACTCGCGTGGGAAACAGTTCGCCGTAGAAGCTGCCGAACATGGCGTACATCGGTGCATGAATCACGCCGACGGCGGCCACGACCGTCAGCACTACGACCATTGGCGAGCGGCCGTCGAGCATCGTAAAGAAGAAGTTCAGGTAGATCGCCGACGCCACGATGCCCAGCAAATACACGCCCTTGCGCCCGAGGCGGTCCGACAGCGCGCCGTAGAGCGGTACCGATACCAGGGCGAAAGCGTTCGCGCAGGCGATCGCGCCGATCGCGACGGAGCCGGGCATATGGAGCGTCTTCGTAACGTACGAGATAGAATAGACGCCCGTCAGATAGTAGAACGTGCTCTCCATGATGCTGACCACGAGCACGACGAAAACAGGCCACTTGTAGCTGCGCAAGGTCTCCCACGCCGGGATGCGGGTGAGGTCGTGCTGACTCTGCTGCTTGCGGAACGCGACTGTTTCCTCGACTCGCAGACGAATATACAGGCCGATTACCACCAGTACGGCGCTCACCAGGAACGGCACCCGCCAGCCCCAGGCAAGCAAGGCTTCGTGCGGCAGACGCGATACGACGAATACCGCGAGCGAGGCCAGCAGCACGCCCAGCGGTCCTGCCGCCTGAAGCGCTGCCCCCAGCAGGCCCCGGCGACGCTGCTGCGCGCTCTCCAGCACCATCAGGCTGGCAGCCGCCGACTCACCCCCGAGTGCAAAGCCCTGGACGAAACGCAGCGCGACGAGCAGACAGGTCGCGGTCATGCCGATTTGCGCGACGCTTGGCAAGAGCCCGATGGCGGCCGTACCGATACCCATCATCAGCAGGGTTACCAGCATCATCGACTTGCGGCCGATCTTGTCGCCGAAGTGACCGAACACAAGTCCGCCGAGAGGCCGACTCGCATAGCCGACGGCGAACGTCGCGTACACGGCAATAGTGCCGCTGAGCGCGTTCAACTTTGGGAAGAACAACTCTTCGAAGACGAGCGGCGCGATGAAGCCGTAGAGAAAAAAGTCGTACCACTCGACCATCGTGCCGAGAAAGCTGGCAAAGAATAGTCGTCGTGATCCCGATTCCGTTGCGCTCGCGCCGGGAGCTGATCCCGTGCTCGCGACTGCGTCGTGCCACTCCTGCGAGGTTTCAAAAGCTTTCACGCCTGTCTCCTTTTTCGGCATGGACGGTCAGCCGGACCCCGGTACCACCACGCTCTGATGTGCTCTGTCGATGTAAATGCAAAAGCCCGATGCCTGAGGCGCCTCTAATTATTCGCACCTCCATTCTTTGCCCCGCCGACCGTCCGCTGCAGAAGGCTTTTGAGACTTACGTCCTTCGCGGCGAGCGTCTCTCGATCGACACGCACGCCTTTCTGCCATATGCGGCGCAGTACCGGCATGTCTGCCGCAGCGTTGATGCAGACCGCCGCGACAATTCGCGCGGGTTCGTCGGTTGCGCACTCCTCCAGCCAGACCAGCGTCACCTTGCCGTCGCCTTCTCTCACGACCGGTGAGGCGGTCGCATTCGGGAACCCGAGGATCTGCACATTCACGTCGCCCTGATCGGACCAGAACCAGGGCAGCGAATGCGCCACCGCCTGCTTGCCGAGGATGGCCCTGGCACATGCCGCGCCCTGTTGCTCCGCGTTGTCCCACGATTCCAGGCGCCGCATTCCGACCGGTCCGAACGGATGCTCGAACGACGCCACATCCCCGCACGCGAAGACATATGGATCGACCGTGCGGCCTTCGACGTCGCACAGCACGCCGCCCGCGCAAGGGAGGCCTGCTTCAGCCGCGAGTTCATCGTTCGCTTCCATGCCCACGCCCGCGACCACGAGGTCGAATTCCTCGCGAACGCCCGATAGCGAAGCGGCATAACGTTCGCCGGGCAGCTTCGACAGTTGCTCGATGCCGGCACCCAGGCGCACGTCGACGCCAAGCGAGCGCTGAATCTCGAGCAGATGCTGACCCACGATCGCCGGCACGGTCCGTTCGCATAACCGCTGCGCCGCTTCGACCAGGACCACGTCGACGCCGAGCTTTCGGGCGCTACATGCGGTTTCGAGTCCGATCCATCCACCTCCGATCACCAGCAGCCGCTTGCCTGCTATCAACCCGCGGCGGATATGCAAAGCGTCGTCGATGGTGCGCAGATAGGCGATATCGTCACTCGCGTCGCCAGGCACCGCGAGCCGCCGCGCGCGGCCCCCGGTTGCGATCACGAGGCGATCGAAGTGAATCTGCGTTCCATCGTCGACGTGCACGGTACGCGACGGACGGTCGATGCGGGTCACGTGCGTACCGGTGCGTAAATCGACGTCAAACTGCTCCGGTTGCGACCGATCAAGCAGAGCCGCAACTTCCGGCACGTTCTCGGCGCTCAGCCATGCTTTTGACAAGGGTGGCCGCTCGTACGGCCCTACGCGCTCCTCGCCTAGCATGATGATCCCGCCCTGATGTCCTTCCGCACGCAGTGTCCTAGCGACCGCCGCAGCGGCTTGCCCCGCTCCGACGATCACCACGCGCGAGTACAGCGGATCGGTTTGGTGGTTCGTCATATCGGCGACTCGTCATTGTTCGTTGAGGAAGCCACGCTTAGCGGCGAGCGCCGCCGCAGTCCTCAATGCCGCGGCCATGCTGCGATGCTGCGCCAGATTCTTTCCCGCGATATCCATGGCGGTCCCATGAGGGACGGTCGCGCGCACATAAGGAACCCCCAGATAGAGCGTGCACGCCCCTTCGAAAGCCGCCGACTTGAGCGCGATCTGCCCTTGATCGTGATACATGCTGACAACCACGTCATAGCGCCCGTCGAGTCCGTGGCGAAATACGGAGTCGGGCGAAACAGGACCCCGCACATCGATGCCCTGCGCTCTGGCCTGTTCGACCGCAGGGCCGATGATCCGCTCCTCCTCCTCAAACATGGCGTGCGGATTGAGTCCCGCAACCGCGATGCGCGGCGTCTCGATTCCCCAGTTCTTCAGACGCTCATTCACCAGCGTGACCAGGTTCAATACCGCATCGAAAGTCACCGTGGCGGGCACGTCGCGCAGCGGGATGTGCTCCGTCAGTGGCACCACGCGCAGTTTGCCGCTCATGCGAAACATGAAGGTATGGTCGGGCTGGAGATCGTCGATGCTCGCAACTTCGCCCGCGAGCTTGAGCGACATCGAATCGACTGGCCCCATGATCCATCCGCCGATCAGTCCGTTATGCGCGATCCGGTCGGCGAGCGTCATCCAGCGGACGACGGCTCGCCCCGCCGCGGCGGAAGGCTGGCCCGTTGCATACTCGTGCGGCGCAAGATCGAGCGGATCCAGCACGACGATGCGCCCCGACGCGAAGGCGCGCGCCTCGAACGACTGAATTACTTCCGTTTCGTCGCCAAGAGGCACCGCTCGCGCGGCAGCCCTGATCGACCCGATATCGCCGATCAGCATCGGCCGACACACCGCGCGCACCGACGCGTCCACCGCTGCCTTGACCGCCACCTCCGGACCGATACCTGCCGGGTCGCCGACCATCACCGCGATTATCGGCAGCGAAGTCCCAGGCGTTGTCGTCTCGTTCATTTCTGCGCCCTTTCAGTCATCGTCATTCGGCGAGTCGCGCGAGCACAACGCCCTCGCGCACCGTGGCCGCGTAACTGCGTATCGGTTTGCTGCACGGTGCCGCGCGGACTTCGCCCGTGCGAATATCGAACTCGCCTTGATGCAGGCCGCAAACGATCGAGAAACCGTCGAGCATGCCGGTCAGTACGAGTGATGCATCGCCATGCGTGCAGGTGTCGTCCGTGACGAAGGCGAGATCGTCCACACGCCATACCGCGAGCATCCTCTCGCCGATCTTTATCTGAAGACCGTCGCCATCTGTCACGTCGTCGAGCTGGCAGAGCGGCGTCAATTCGCTTGCATCGGTCGATGTTCCACTTTCCATCGCGTGTGCGTCCATGTCGGCCTCAAATCAGGAACGTGAGGTTGCTCATCGGCGTGTCGTTGTTCAGCAGAAAGACCTTTTTCTCGCGAATCAGCATCGCGCCTTCGTCGAGTGCCAACACATGGCGGCAGCGTCCGAACAGGGTCTCCTGACGATCGCTGCGTACCTCGCCGAGCACGAAGTTTGAATGCACGATCAACGCCTCCTTGCTCGCGCTTTCGATGGTCACGTTCGACACGACGCGCAGCAACCTCGAACGCGGACTCTGCGCGTGAGCATGACGGCCCTTGAGCCGATAGACGCGATCGTCGAGTTGCCGTCGGCTTTCGTAGATGAGCGAGATCGATTTGTCCGGTTCGAGATCTTCGGTATTGCACGGGACCCAATAGAAGCCGTCTGCGTGCCACAGTGCGAGCCACTCATCAAAGCGGTGCGCGTCCATCAAGGCGGCCTCGTGATAGAGGAACTGCGAAGCCTGCTCGATCGGCGAAACACCCGCCTCCGACGACAGCCATTGAGGATGAACGGCGTTATTCAAGTTCGGCTCCCTCGGTCATGAGTTCCAGCCAGTAGCGCATCTGGCCGCGTTGCGGTACTTCATCCGAGATGTGCCCGGTGATGGTTCCGTCGGGATGGGCCTGCTCGCGAGTCATGCCGCGGGAAATGTCGATCCACGGATTGACCTGCGCGTTCATCCCGCGCTGCGCCCGCTCGAAGATTTCAGCGTCGTCAGGCGAGCCTGCGCCCGCCGGGCCGTAGAAGGACTCGTGCTGCCGCAGGCGCATTGTGTTGATGGCGTCGTCCACGCCGTCGAACAGCACGGGGAACATCAGCACCTCGGTGCGTCCCGGTTCCAACGGCACCATGATGCGCACCTGGTTATTGATGATCTGCATGTTCGGAAACACGCCGATATGCGGATCGCCGGCGATCGCAACAAGCAGCTTCGATTGCTCGGCACCGTCGCGCGCTGCAAGCGCTTCGATATATTCCGCACCGCCCTGTACGCCCTTGAGGTACGTTTCATAGTCGGCGTAGTGCTCGACGCGGTGTTCGCGCATGTCGAGCATGGCGTGGCCGTGCCCCAGATCGCGCGTGTAGGTTTTCGCCTTGCCGTCGAACGGGTCGGCACGATGCGTGGCGCCGATGCCGCTGTCCGCCTGACGCTGCCACATCGACACGACCGACGCGTGCACGTAATGCGGGTGATACCCGTCCATGCCGACCATCTTCCAGTTGCCGTTGTAGACAGTCTTGTGGACGCCCGCCGACAGCTTGATACGGCGCGTCGGTGACGCGTCGACCAACAGGTCGATCATCTGCGCAGCAGGGCCGAGATACTCCGCAAGCGAGCCGACCTTAGGCGACAGCGACGCGAACACGAAGTCCCGATAAATCTCGACGCGCGGCGCGCTGGTAAGCGAATACTCTTCCATGCGGAAGTCGTCGCCATAGCCGGCCGGGTCCGTCACATTGATGAGCTTGCCGGTATTGTCGTAGGTCCAGCCGTGGAACCAGCAGCGAAAAAACTTTTCGCGTCCCGCTTCCTGCTCACACACTGCCGCGCCGCGATGCCGACAGCGGTTCATCAGCACACGTACGACGTCGTCATGACCGCGCACCATGATGACCGGCTGGCGTCCGAGACGGCGTACCCGATAGTCGCCTTTCTGCGGCACTTCGCTGGCGTGACCCACGTAGAGCCACGAACCATGAAAGATGCGCTCGATTTCCGCCTCGAAGATATCGGGCGAGGTATAGACGGCCGAGTGAACGCGACCGGGCTGCACCAGTTGGCGCAGCGTCGCGGCATCGACCGATTGCGCGTTACGCACGAAACGCACGGGGCTTCCGGCACTGCCGCCCTCGAAATGCGTACATCCTTGTTCCATGTTGCCTCCGGCTGATTCTTCAATCGGCGTTAATGTGTGCTCGCGTCGACGGCGGACTTCGACAGCAGATCGAGCGCTGCATCGACGATCATGTCCTCCTGACCACCGACCATGCGGCGCCGGCCCAACTCGACGAGAATGTCCACCGTCTTGAGGCCGTAGTGTTGCGCCGCGCGTTCCGCGTGCCGCAGGAAGCTCGAATAGACGCCTGCGTAACCGAGCGCTAGGGTCTCTCGATCCACGCGCACCGGCCGCTCCTGCAAAGGCCGCACGATGTCGTCGGCGGCATCCATCAGTTGATACAGGTCACAGTCATGCAGCCAGCCCAGCCGGTTCGCCGCTGCGATGAAGACTTCGAGCGGCGCGTTGCCCGCGCCAGCACCCATCCCCGCGAGACTGGCATCGACCCGGTTGCATCCCTCCTCGACGGCCACGATCGAGTTCGCGACACCGAGGCTCAGGTTGTGATGCGCGTGGATGCCGGTTTCGGTATTGGCGTGCAGCGCGTCCTTGAGCGCGCGAACGCGATCGCGCGTGTCGTTCATCGTCAGTGCGCCGCCAGAATCCACGACGTAGACGCAGGTTGCCCCGTAGCCTTCCATCAGGCGCGCCTGCTCCGCGAGTACCTGCGGCGACGCCATGTGGCTCATCATCAGAAAACCGACCGTATCCATGCCGAGGTTGCGCGCCGCCTCGATATGCTGTTTCGACACGTCCGCCTCCGTGCAATGCGTGGCGACGCGCACCACGCGCGCACCCGCATCGTAGGCCTCGCGTAAATCATGCACAGTGCCGATCCCTGGAAGCAGCAGGGTCGCCACACGCGCATGTTGGACGACTTCGGCGACAGCGCCGATCCATTCGGCATCGGTGTGCGCGCCGAAGCCATAGTTGAAGGACGAGCCTTGCAGGCCGTCGCCGTGAGCCACCTCAATCGAATCGACGCGTGCTTCGTCGAGCGCGCGCGCGATGCGCCGCACCTGATCCAGGCTGTAGCGATGTCTAATCGCGTGCGCGCCGTCGCGCAATGTGACATCCGAGATATAGAGCTTCTGCTTCATTGGATCCCCGCGAAGGTGTCGTCGAACGCGCCTTGCCCCGAAGCGGTCTGCCGCGCCGCGATGGCCTCGGCCGCCGCGAGCGCCGCCGACGTCATAATGTCCAGATTGCCCGCGTAGGCGGGGAGATAGTGGGCCGCGCCTTCCACCTCCAGAAATACCGAGGTCTTGAGCCCGCTGCGCAGACCGAGCCCCGGCACTTCGACCGGACGGCTAGAAGGAATCCGCTCGAACTGCACGCGTTGCTTGAGCCGGTAGCCGGGCACGTACGCACGAACGGACTCGACCATGTCCACGATCGCCGTTTCGACGGCGCTTTCGTCAGCGTCTTCGGAAAGCGTGAAGACCGTATCGCGCATGAGCAAGGGTGGCTCGGCGGGGTTGAGCACGATGATCGCCTTGCCGCGTGCAGCGCCGCCCACCGTTTCCAGCGCACGCGACGTGGTTTCGGTGAACTCGTCGATGTTAGCGCGCGTTCCAGGTCCCGCCGAACGGCTCGAAATCGACGCGACAATCTCCGCGTAATGAACACGCGTGACGCTCGACACCGCTGCGACGACCGGAATGGTCGCCTGACCGCCGCACGTCACCATGTTGAGGTTGTGGACGTCGCGATGCATGTCCAGGTTCACCACGGGCACACAGTACGGTCCAATGGCGGCGGGCGTGAGATCGATCAAGCGGATGCCAGGTTTTGCAGCGCGCAGTAACGCGTCGTTGCGTACGTGCGCCGCCGCGGACGTGGCATCGAACACCATGTCGATATGGGCAAACTCCGGCATCGACAACAAGCCGTCCACGCCACTGTCGCAAGTTTGCAGGCCAAGCCGCCGTGCTCTCGCAAGGCCATCAGAAGCTGCATCGATTCCGACCATGATCGCGGCTTCCACATTTCGCCCATGACGCAATATCTTCACCAGCAGATCGGTACCGATGTTCCCGGAACCGATGATCGCCGCCTTGAGTGGCCTATTTGCCTCTTTCGAATCCATTGTCGTTTCCTCTGGTGCTGTTTGATTCGAACGCGTGATGAGCACGCGTCATGCGAAAGCGACGTCGGCGTGACCCAGACCGTCGAACTCGACACGCATGTGGTCTCCCGCGCGCGCCGGCACCATCGCCGAAAGCGCACCGGACAAGATGATCTCGCCCGCCCGCAACGGCATCCCGAACTCGCCGAGCTGATTGGCGAGCCAGACGACCGCATTGATCGGATGCCCCAGCGCGGCAGAACCTTGGCCGGTGCCGACGGTTTCGCCGTTGCGCGAGAATCTCATCGTGATTCCCGCGAGGTCGAGAGCGCGCGGATCTGCCCGCCCCTCGCCGATCACGAAGGCACCCGACGAGGCGTTGTCGGCGACCGTGTCCTGAATGCGGATCTTCCAGTCGCGGATGCGCGAGTCGACGATCTCGAAGCAAGGCATGACCCACTCGGTTGCGTCCAGCACGTCATGCGCGGTGAGCCCCGGCCCACTCAACTCCTTTGCCAGCAGAAACGCAATTTCCCCTTCGGCGCGCGGCGCAATGAATTGCGACAGCGGAATCGTCGCGCCGTTGGCGAACTGCATGCCCGAGGTGAGCTGCCCGAAATCCGGCTGCCGAACATCGAGCATGTTCATTACGGCTTCGCTCGTGATTCCGATCTTCTTGCCGACGATGCGCTCGCCTCGCTTCGCGAGTCGCGTGGCGATCATGCGGCGTTGAATCTCGTAGGCATCGGCGATGGTCATGCCAGGCTCGGTCATCGTGAGCGGCGCGATCGGCTCACAACCCTCAAGGGCATCGAACAGCGCGTGCGCAACCGTGCCGATCTGCATCGACTCCATGTCTTCTCCTGATCTTGATTGTCGGTTAGGGCTGCGAACTGTCGAGCTCGAGGTCACCGGCGCTGAGATAGTCCCACATTCGCTCGATGACGCGTCCCGCTGTCGTCGCACGTCGCGCCGCGTCTTCCGCACTCATCGCGGACGCGTTTTCAAGGCGCATTGCACGAACAGCGCATTCGACCCGCGCAGCATCTTCGAGGAACCAAGTAAAGGCAACCGCCTCTTCCAGGGTGGCGCCCACGACGACTGCACCATTGCCGCGCATAACGACTGCCCGCGCGTGGCCAAGGGTTTGGGCCACGCCTTCGGCCTGCGGCGTGGAGCGAACCAGCTGCACGTCGTCCCAAAGCGGCGCAGACGGCGCGAAATAGGTGCCCGGCCCATGACGCGGAACCGGCGTGATGCCGGCGGTCGAGAGACTCATAACTGAAGGAGGCATGCTGCGCGCGACGGCGCCCACGTCATCCCTTCTCGCATAGATTTGTTGATGGATCCGGACTTCGCCCAGCACGCCATCGGGCAATTCGCCGCGGATCGGCACGACCACGCCGGCCTCGCGTTGGATTAATCCCGGCGGCATCGGCGCGCACACCAGCAGATAGTCGTGATTCAGACGTAGACTGCAGTGCCCGTAGGCATGGACCAGTCCCGCGCGCCCTAATGCGCGTGCCGCCATTCGCACGGTCGCCTGCTGCGCAGGAGACGCTTCGATCGCGCTCATGAGCCGAACTCCAGCACTTCGGGCTTCGAACCCCACATGCAGAAGGAACTTGGCTCGAACGGGAACTGTCGCGGAAGATGCGTGAGATGCTCTTCCTCGCTGAACACGCGAACGCCGCTCGAATACTCGTAGACCATGCCGTCGGGTCCCTCGAAGTACAGGAACATCGCGCCGGAGGTCGGATGTCGCCCCGGCCCGAAGCGAATTCGAATGTTCTTCTCCTTCAGGATGTACCAGGCCCGCATGATGTCGTCGATGCTCTCCACCTGGTGATTAATGTGCTGCACGCCTGCGTGCGGCGATGGCAACAGCGCGACCTTGTGATGCACAGGATCGATGCGCAGCAGGGCTGCATCGCCGATTCGATCGCTCACGCGGGCGCCGAGTACCTCGGTCCAGAACTTCTCGTCGCGCTTCGCGTCCGTGGTGCACAGGCCGATATGGCTGAAACCGGTGATACCCGCGTCGCGCGTACCGTAGTAGCGCTGTCCACGATGATGCGGCGACACCACCAGATCAATATGGTTGCCACTGGGATCCGCAAAGCTGATGAAGTCACGCACGCAACGCTGCTCCGCCTCGGCCGCGCTGCCGCGCGTGAACGCGATACGCGCGTCGTCGAGCACTTTAGCCGCATGATCGAGCGCTTCAGGTGTTGGGACCTCGAAGCCACTGACCTGTCGAGCCGGATCCCCTTCCGAGAACACCAGTGTGTGGTCCCGGTCATCCGAGCGCAGATAGACGTTCTTCTCTCCACGCCGTGCAATCTGAAGACCCAAGACCTCGGTCGCGTAACGGGTCGCGCTTTCAAGATCGCGCGTGCCAAGACGCACGTATGACACATCCTTCAATTCGATCACGATGTCTCCTGTCGTCGGCTTGCTCATGTCCCGGCCGCGGTCGCGGCGCGGAGCCGGTAATTTATAAGGGGTCACGAATCTTTCGATTCGTTGAAGAGAAACTCGACGACAAGCCGGTTGAAGCGCTCCGCCTGCTCGATCTGGGTCCAGTGACCGCAGCGGCCGAACATGTGCAGTTGCGAGTTTTCAATGTGCTCGTGTAACGCGAGGGAAGTGGCGGGCGGGATGACCTGATCGTCGCGGCCATGCACGATAAGCGTTTCATGTGGAAGCGCCTGGATGTCCGCAACGGGCGTCGCCATCGCTTCGACCCAGCGCTGGCGAGGGGCCGGGAACATCTGGGCGAAGGCTTCGCTGCAGCCGGGGCGAATGCTCGCCTCGTATCGCATGCTGGCGAGCGCCGGGGTGAGGCGGGACTGATCGAACGCGAAATACTGCATGATGCGTTGCATATTTTCGAGCGAAGGCGTGTAGCCCCAGACGGCGTCGAGACCTTCGGTGATCGGAAACGAGACACCAACGCTTCCCATGAGTACGAGCCGTTCGACCCGATTTGGCCGGCGCGCGGCCATGGCGAGCGCCAGCGCGCCGCCGAACGAATTGCCGATGACGCTGACCGACACTATGTCGAGTGCATCGAGGAAACCGAATACATGGTCGATCCATCGATCGAGTCCGTAAATGCCATCGTCGAACCGATCGGTGTAGCCGAAGCCGGCCATGTCAGGCGCAAGCACCCGGCCATACTGGGCGAGCGCCGGGATGGTGCCTCGCCAGTTGGCCCACGCGGTGACGCCGGGTCCGGAGCCATGGATCAGCAGAACCGGTTTGCCGGTTCCAATGTCATGATAATTCGTCCGGATTTCTCGCGCGAGGATGGACTGTCCGATTTCAGGGTTGTCGCTCACGTTCTCGTCTCCACTGGCTTAGTCTTTTATAGTGCTGTTGAGACGACTATATGGCGCTTCTCGGCGTTGATCAATCTTGAATGTATGATCAACATGCGGCGCTGGGAGTGCGATATCTTGATGGTGAAGGACGCGCACGGATGACTATTTACGGTGGGAATGGACACCACATGCTCGTGACGCGTGCGTTCCACGCGGTCGCGCCGCGATTGACGGCGAGTTCGGCGGGGGGTCCACTCATCGGCTCCATCGTTTGCGAGGTACATAGTGCCGAACGCATATCGCCAGACGTTCCCAAGCGACTGCTCGCCGTGCCTGCGATCTACAGGTCGTCCTTTCTGTTCTGTAATTCGATCGGGACCTGCTGCGCTGCCGGGATCATCGGGATAACGGCCCACAACAACGCGTCGGCACGAGTACGCGACTACATGCTCCGATAAGCCTTGCGCGCCCGTCGCGCCGTCAACGGCGTCCCGACACGTGCCTTCACGACCGAGCTCGTCGACGACGACGCTTTCAAGCGACGATCGCACGCCTCACGCTCAAAACGCCGAAACTGATGGCGGCGTTAAGTCTTTGAATTGACCTTTCGACGCTTCTTTTTCGGCGCCGGGTGCTTTCGATTTGCGTCGGCATATTCGCGGATCATGTCCGTCAATGCGCGCAAGCCCGCCGGCACATGACGACGGCCGGGATAGTAGAGGCATAGTCCGTCGAGCGGCGGCGTCCAGTCTTCGAGCACGCGCACGAGGGCGCCTGCTTCGAGATCCGCGGCGACATTCCATTCGGTCAGGTAAGCGAGACCGATCCCCGCGCGCGCGGCGGTCAGCATCATGCCCGGTTCGTCGAGCGTCAGCGCGCCGTCGCCATCGATGCGTATGGATTCGCCATGCCGCTCGAATTCCCATTGATAGATCGACCCGCTCGGCATGCGGCTGCGAATGCAGCGATGCGTCGCGAGGTCGGCAGGCGTGCGTGGCGGCTTGTGCTGTTCGAAGTACGCGGGACTGCCGACGACGGCGAAGCGCTGGCGATCGCCGAACGGCACCGCGATCATGTCTTGCGGTACGGTTTCCAGCAGACGAATGCCCGCATCGAAACCTTCGACGACGATATCGATGAGCCGGCCTTCGGTGACGATATCGAGCTTCATGTCCGGATAGCGCTTCAAGAACGCGATGAAAAGCGGCATCGCCTGATGCGCCGCGCCCACCGATGTATTTATACGCAACGTACCCGATGGCGTGTCGCGAAAGCTGCCGGCCTGTTCGAGCGCGTCGCGAATCGTCGAAAGCGCGGGCGCGATGTTCTGCACGAATTGCGCGCCGGCCTCGGAAAGCGACACGCTTCGGGTCGTGCGATTGAAGAGCCGCACGCCGATGCGAGCCTCCAGCGCGGCGATCGCATGACTCAGCGCGGACGTCGATACGCTCAGTTCATTCGCCGCCGCGCGAAAGCTGCGATGCCGCGCGACGGAAAGAACCGCTTCGAGTTCGGTGAGCCCCGATGTTTTCATTATGCTAAATCGTTCAATAGGTCATGCCGGATTGTACGTCTAGTCGAATCAATGCAAACGCCTTATCTTTTGCTCAATACATCGACCGAGCGAATTCATCATGCATGACATCGACCAGATTTATATCGGCGGCGCGTTTGTCACGCCGCACGGCAACGAGCTTTTCGAACTCTTCAATCCCGCGACAGAAAAAGTTATCGGCCGCGTGCGCCTCGCAGACAAGGACGATGCGCGCAATGCAATTGCGGCGGCGAAGCGCGCATTTCCCGCATTCTCGCGGACGGACAAGCGCGAACGTATCGACATGCTGAAGCGCATGCACGCCGCCGTCATCGCGAAAGAGGATGAGCTTTTCGAGGCCATCGTCGAAGAATACGGCGCACCGGTTTCGCGCGGCCGCTGGATGGCGCGACACGCGAGCAACGTGCTGCTGGAAGCGGCGAAGGTGCTCGAAGACTATGCGTTCCTGCGTGACGCGGGTACGGCAAAAGTGGTGATGCAACCGCTTGGCGTTGCCGGGCTGATCACGCCGTGGAATAGCGACGCCGGCTTTATCTGCGGCAAGCTGGCGGCGGCGCTCGCGGCGGGTTGCACGGCGGTCATCAAACCGAGCGAAATGAGCGCGATGCAAACGCGCGTCGTCACCGAAGCGCTGCATGAGGCGGGACTTCCGGCAGGCGTGTTCAACATCGTCACGGGCCGAGGCGATATTGTGGGCGCGGAGATCAGCGCGCATCCCGATGTCGCGAAGCTGTCGTTCACGGGATCGACGGTCGTCGGCAAGACGATCCTGCGCACAGCCGCCGATACGCTCAAGCGCGTGACGCTCGAACTCGGCGGCAAGTCGCCGACGATCGTGCTCGACGATGCGAACTTCGACGAAGCCGTGCCGCTCGCGCTCGATGCTGGCTTCATGAACAGCGGTCAGGCATGCATCGCGGGCACGCGCGTTCTGGTGCCGCGTGCGCGGCTCGCGGAGTTCGAAGAGAAAATCGTGAGCGCCATCGAGAAGATTCTCTCGGGCGATCCGCGCGATCCGCATACGAGCATCGGCCCGATGGTGAGCCGCAAGCAATGGGAGCGCGTGCAGCGTTATATCCGTATTGGCATCGATGAGGGCGCGCGACTGATCGCGGGTGGCGAGGGGCGTCCGGATCACGTCGGCGCGGGCTGGTTCGTGCGTCCGACGCTCTTCAGCGACGTGACCAACGACATGACCATTGCGCGAGAGGAAATCTTCGGGCCTGTGCTGTCGATCATCGCGTACGGCGATATCGAAGATGCCATCGCGATCGCCAACGATACGCCTTATGGTTTGCAGGCGTACATCGCTTCATCGGACGCCGCGCGAGCGAACGCAGTGGCGTCGCGCATCGACGCGGGGCGCGTGCTCGTCAACACGCTCGCGCATGAACCTGCTGCGCCGTTCGGCGGATTCAAGCAATCGGGCATCGGCCGCGAATACGGCACGTTCGGCATCGAAGCGTTCCTCGAACCGAAGGCACTGCTGGGCGTCCGTTAAGCCCGCGATTCAAGCCCACCCACATCTCCGTGCGATTTCGCCG
The DNA here is from genome assembly GCF_023631305.1 of Caballeronia sp. INML3B. Lineage (NCBI taxonomy): Bacteria > Pseudomonadati > Pseudomonadota > Betaproteobacteria > Burkholderiales > Burkholderiaceae > Caballeronia > Caballeronia sp. INML3B. The sequence goes on along the minus strand of NZ_JALQDI010000074.1, from coordinate 104,410 downwards.
GGCTGCGGTGGCCGGCCTGTTAGCGCGATGCAGACGAATATGTGATCAGCGTCGAAATGTATGCACTCAATGCAGCATAGAATCAAATTGTTTGCATTATTCTGCGAACGCAAGTAATGTAAGTATCAACCGGACGTTGATCGCCGCCGGTCTTCGGCCGCGGCTTGTCTGGACGATGCGTTCGCTGCAATCATCGAGCGAGCCAGGCGGCGTTGATTCGCTGAAAGCTTGGCTCCTCGGACTTCGGGTGGCACTTCCAGTCCTGGCCATCGTCGCCGACTGACGTTGTGGTTCGCAGGGAATCAATCCGGCTCTCGCCGGAATAGTCCGCAAGTGCCGATTGAAACATTGCTTCAGCTACTACGCGCTCGATGGTGACTACGACTGATCCTGTGTTGATTGACCGTGCTGCCGCTTATGATTTTCTTTCGCCACACTTCGAATTGCCCGTCCTGATCAAGGAGGTTTCGTGGAGATCCATCGCAGCGTCGATGGATCACCGCGGCGATCGAATAAACATTGCTTACTGGAAAGACGAGACGCACGTCGAACGTCGGTATTCCGCCCCGACTCAGAGCTCGCACTACATCATTGAAGTGCTGCTGCGGGCAACCACCATTACGTGTTCCAAAAACGGAAGAAACCTGCGTAATGGCCCCGTTGCGTTTGGCGCCACGCAAGTAACCGCGCCGGAGGATCAGCTAGAGGCAAGCTTCACCCGGAGTGCCGAAGCTATTCACGTGTTTGTGCCTCGGTCGGTGGTTGCTTCGGTGCATCTCCAGTTGCACGGAAAGGCGGCTGCGCCGGATTATCGGCTTGTGGATCCGGGTTTTGCGGCCGATACGATGATGGGCAAGCTCGCGTGCATGCTGCTTGAGACCGAGGCTCTCAGGAACCCGTACGCACACGCTTTTTCTAACAGTCTCGTGATGGCCATTCTCACCCGCGCGATGGAGAATGGGTCGCAGCTTGACGACAAGCCGAGGCAAGCGCTGCCTCCGTGGTGGCTCGAACGGACGATCGCGTATATGGAGAGCCGATTAGGCGAGCGGGTGACGCTCAGTGACATCGCTGACCTCGCCGGCCTCAGCCGAATGCATTTCGCGTCGCAGTTCAAGCGCTTGACAGGACTAAGCCCTCACACATACCTCACTGTCATGCGACTGGAAACCGCCAAGGGCCTGCTGGCGGAAAATCGTATGCCCATCGCTCAAATCGCGATATCTGTCGGCTTCAATTCGCAAGCACACTTCACGACCGTGTTTCGGAAAGTGACCGGCATGACGCCGCAACGATGGCGACTGAGCGCCGCTTCCGCTGCCCAAGTCGAAGCACCGTGACCAGCCGGTCGGTCCCCTCGACTGATGTTCGGTTTGCCCACGATGTGAGAACGACGCTTGTAGATGTCCGCGGCCGCTCTTCTTTTTTGAAATTCATGCCCCACGCAGCGCGCGGGATTGAAAGACCGACAGCTTTTGTGTGTGAAAACATGCGAGGAGCGGCTCCTATCAAACGCTGACCAGTCGCCACAGAGGGATGTCAGGAATGAATGATCGAGAAAACGACTTTCTTGTCTGGCAGGACACGCTCGAGCGGTTAAGACGGCTTCCCGAATGCGCGGGATTGAACGTGGTGACACCGCACTATAAGTCACGGACCATTCAAGCGACAAGGCGGTGGAAAGAGGCGGTCGCGCCAACGGCCGAGAGTCAGGCGAGGAATGACTGCGTTCGAATCCGCATCGCCGAGCTCAGCGCCCGAACGGCGACCCTGTCGTGGCATGACTCTACCGCTTGTCATTACGAGGATCAGAAATGGCGCAGAGGCAAAGCGCGGCGCGCCGGAATATGCTCTCTGTCGGGCCAGTCCGTCACGCGCGGCGCGGATGTCTTCCGCCCATCTCGGAGGGGCGTTGGAGGCCCGGTCAACTCCGACGCGATGATCTTGGCGAGCGCCCTCGCCGACCACGTTGAAGCAGGCGCATACAATGTCTTCGATTGGGCCGCCGCACCACGTGCCGGTCGGTGACTGCAACAGACCACCATGGATTGCGCACTTGTTGCCCCGAGCTGGCACTTGGCCGCATGGCATCGCTGTACTTGCTTTAGCGTCGAATGACTCTGTAACAGTGAAGCCTGCCCTATCCGCCTTTCGTCGGCCGTCCGTCGTTCTGAACGTTCGGCTCACAGGACGGATTAACGACTTCCGTATCAAGGAAGCGATCGGAATTTTTCTGACCGTACGGACGCATCCGGGCAACCACCGCCAGTCTCGGCGAACTTGGACTCTGACAAGATACGGCCAAAAAGTCCGAGCCACTTCAGCGTTACTAGGAGCCTACGCACACAAGATCAAAAAGCATGGCGCATGAACGGACTGAAGCTCGGCGCGTCGGGCTTCAGTTGACCCAGCGCATCCCAGTCTTGCCAGCCGTTGAACCGAAGCGGCGTCATATGGTCGATCTTCGCAATATGCGCCCGCAAATCCGCCTTGTAGCGCTCGAGACGCGGCGCATCGGCTGATATACCCGCGTAGCGTATAGACGCTGAGATCCCGAAGGTCGCAAAAAATGGCAGCACTGTGTACCCCATGTAGTGCAATGTGAAGTGCAGCGGCCAGAGAATAAGATCGAGGTCGCCGTTGCGTCCGTTGTGGCTGAAGGTCGACTCCGGGCCGCCCGCGGTCACGGATACCAGCGCGCGGCGTCCGACAAAGAAGCCCTCGTCGTAGCGTCGCCTGCTCGTGAAAAGCCCATACACGAATACGCGATCCAGCCATCCCTTAAGCATCGCTGGCATCGAGAACCACCAGATCGGAAACTGGAAGACGACGAGGTCCGCTTCCAGCAGCTTGGCGATTTCCGCGCGTATGTCCTCACTCATCAGTTGCTCGTCGAAGGCATGGCGCTGTTCTGTCTGTACATCGAAGACATCAGGCCGCGCGCGATGCTCGAAATGTGTGGGTCCTTCGACCGGATCGAAGCCCATCGCGTACAGATCGGAAACATGAACGTCGGCTCCTTGTTCGCGAAGCGCCGCGACGATAGTTTCCTTAAGTTGCCCGTTGAACGATTGTGCTTCCGGGTGGGCGAAAACGACTAGTGCTTTCATCTGTTCCCCTCGATATCAATTCTCTTATGACGCTAGGCTGTCGCCCCGACGCCGCCGCCGCGATTTGCCGGAACGTCTGCCGCGGTAATCAGCGCGCGGCGCGAAGAGGAAGCAGTTGCGATTCGATATCATCGTCCGCTTCGGGCGTCGTCAGGTGCGCGCCGTGCGTCAGATCGAGCGGCATTGTAGGCGGAGCATTCTGCCGGTCATGCGCTAGTGCAACTCGATACACTCTCGAGCCATAGGTCGACAGATCGCGTGCCAGCGCTTGCGCGATGTCCACCTTGCTGTGGGTTCTCGGCGATACAAGGAAAATCCGCGTCGTGCAGACCATCAAAGACGCGGCCTCGAGACCTACATCCTCCAGCCAGGGAAGATCAATGCGCTCAGCGGTCGACAGAAGCAAGCGTTCGTAACGTTGCACCGCCTTGTCGAGATTGAGCACCTGAACCGAAACGCTGCGAATTCCTAGCGTGCCATTCGAATGAACACGACAGTCTCCCTCAGGGACGCGAAGGTGTCTCGCAGTCACATCGGCGCAGAGGAATGGAAGCGCCTCGTCTGTCGGCCAGCCAAGTAGCCAGTGCATCTCCGCGCCGTCCGCCTGAACGCGCGAGCCTGCAGAAGCGTTCTTGTAGAAGTCGTAGCGCCTGTCCGACCGTTGCGTTTCGATCGAGAAATCCGCAGGGCAGAGCGCGAAGTCGATGACTCCTTCGCCTCGTCTCGTCAGACGTTCGTACCATTTCTCGCCGTTCGCGGGGTTGACCCATTCGATCAACTCGATATAAGCGCCGTCGTGAAAATAAATGAGCGCATTGCGCGTCGGCGCATGGGTGTGCCGTCCACCGGCAGAAACGTTGAAGCCCAGTCGCCGATAGTCCAACACAGCCGCCTCTAAGGAATGCACTGCCACGACGAGGTGGTCAAACCGGAATGGCGTCTTCATTTACCTAACGATCCCTGGTCAAAAGAACTTACCATTGGATTAGTCCGTCCACGGTCTTATCGACGATCCCCGTACCCGACGAAAGCACCGAATTACGCCAGACATAGGATGTGGGAACAAATGAGTCGAGAAGGTCTGCGCGCACTTGTACGACCGCCTCTCGCGGATAGCGATCGCTGAACCGGCGTAGCCATAGGTCCTGCCGGATGGCCAGCTCGCCCGGCTCGCGGCCGCGCGTGCCCCACTCGATGACGCCGCCTGCCACTTCCGCATGCGGCAGAAGCTTCCGGATGCCGTCAAAAACCAGACCCTGGTAGCGGGGGCAGCTGCGTCCATGCGGACGCGCAGCAGGCAAGCCATCCTTCTCCCACCATTGCGTGGTTCGCCGGTATGCATCGGATTCGGCGTCAGCGAACGGCAGGAAAAATGCCTCGCCGTAATCGCCGATGCCGGTGTGCCAGTCGATTACCGCCACCTTCTCCGCCGGTAGAAGATGCGCCTGCACAATTCTTTGCAGCGTATGGTTTTCCCATGTCCGCCGCGTGCCTCCGAAGAACACGCCGTCCGGGTGCGCGTACTGGCCGCGTGCGATCGCGTCAAAAAGCGCGTCCTCTCCGAGACGGTTGCGCGCGGCGCTGAGCCCTGCTTCGGCGTGCGAACACCGATCCGCGTCGGCAATGTCCGCGTTCAGGAAGCGATGCACTTCGTCGTAGATCCGGTTTTCCGGCCTGCCCCTCGAGAAGTCCACGAAATTACGATTGAGGTCGATGCCGTCTTCGTTGGTCCGAACGCCATACGAGAAGCCATAGGGATTAAGTGCGTGGACGAGAATCACGCCAATGTGGTCGAGCTCTCGCCGCGAGGCACAGAGCCGAAGCCACGCGGTCTGGAGCGCGGAGCCGGCGTAGCCTTCAGCTCCATGCGTTCCGCTGATGACCACAAGTTTGTGCCGGCTCGTTGCGCTTCCTAAACACGCGACGTCGATGCTCAGACGCTCCTCCTCGATCCCGGACGAGCGATCGTAATCGTAGACGTGTAGATCCGCCCCCGCGCCGCTTGCCGCGGCGCGAAACTTATCGCGTGCGACAGCATATGTCGGAGAAAAGTAGTCGGTGTTTGCGAAGAACATGAGTGCGCCCCGTCCGCCTTAATGAGCCGCGTCGATCAGCGGTGGGCTACTGATCTCGCGAAGGTGCGTAACTGCCGTCATTGCGATGCGTTTCATCACCGACGAGAGGCGGATTGAAAACGCAGACCAAACGAAGATCGCCTTTGACTGCGCGCACTTTATGACGGTCGTGCTTATCGAGGACGTAGATGGATCCGGCCTGAATGGTGTGCGTGTCGCCGGTGGCGAGGTTGACGACTTCTCCTACTCCTGCGAAACAGTAGTTAGCCTCGATGTGATGCTTGTACTCCAGTTCCAGCTCAGTTCCTTCGAGGACCGTGGTGTCATGAACCGAAAATCCCACGTCATCGCTCGCGACGATGAGCCGCTTGCTTTCCCACCCTTTTCCGGAGGCGTGCCGTGCCGTTCCAACGATCGATGCAACGTCTCTGACGATCATTTCTGTTTCCTCTTCGATGGATCTCGCATTAAGGTTTCGACAGCGCCGCCTCGACTCGGCGCGCCACGGAGAGCAGATCGATGTCGCGATGGCGGCGTCCAGTGAGCATCAGCCCGAACGGTCGCGGCCTGGCCGGATCGAACTGCATGGCGATGCTCGGCGCGTCAAGGCGATTCGCCAGCTCGGTGAGACTGAAAGATAGCGCGTTCACACGAAGATACTCGATCTCGTCCGCGGTCACGTCTGCGATCCGAGGCGGAACAATGGGCACTGTCGGGGTCAACAGAGCATCGTAGCGCGCCATTTCTGCGTCAAACACATTGGCTTCGTGCTTGAGCGCTGCCGCGCCCTTCAGGTATCGATAAGCGGGAATCGATTCACCGCGCAATATCCTGGGCCCGACGAGCGGGTCGTAACGCGCCAGTCGCGTACGAATCCACGGTTCGTGCCATGCGAAGGCGTCCGCCACAATGATCCCGCTTTCGGCGGCAATACGCGACGGCGCTCTAAGGTCCATGAAGTCGGTCTCAACGATCGAAGCACCAAGGCTGGCAAGGCGATTGACACACGCTTCAAACGCTGCGACGACAGTCGGATCGCAACCAGTCAGTGCGAAATCCACGGGCAGAGCCAGCCGGATCCCTTCAAGCTGCCTCGTCGGCCGAACCCGCACGACGGGTGTCCTGTAAAGTTTCAACGCCTCTACCACCCTGACAATGGTGTTTACATCGCGGGCAATGAAGCCTGGCGCATCGAAGGTGGTCGACAGCGGAATGCACCCTTGCGTCGAGATAACATTCGTCGAAGGCTTGAAGCCTACGATCCCGCAAAACGCCGCCGGAATCCTGATCGAACCGCTCGTGTCGGTACCGAGCGCAATGTCCGCAAAACCTCTTGCAACTGCAACGGCGCCGCCGGAAGTCGATCCGCCGGCAACCCGTTCTCCATGCGCATCGAGCGGAGTAACCGGCGTGCCCGTGGTGTTGTTGATGCCAAGAGCGCCGAAGGCGAATTCGGTCATGTTAGTGTGCGCCACCAGTGTTGCACCGGCGGCGCGCAGCCCAGCAACGGCCGGAGCATCGCGCGTCGCTTCGGGCTGGTCCGATAGAACGGCCGAAGCCGCGTCGGTGACCCATCCGGCGACATCGAAGCACGCCTTCACGGCCAGAATCACTCCGTTCAGCGGGAGGCTTGCGCCGGATGCGACTGCCTGGTCAGTCGCGATGGCATCGGCTGCAGCGGCATCGAATCGCGTGCGCAGGAACACTTTGTCCAGCCCACTGAATGCCAACGAAACCGCTCGGCTTTGCTCGACCCTCGATTCGCCCGACATCTGTCTCAGCCCTCCCGCGTGCGAGACCTTACTTCGCTTGCCAACGCATTAAGCCTGCATGTCATTGCTTCGCCCGGATCACGTCGATGTCGCGCCAGTCTTTTCCTTCTAGCTTGTAGAGCGTGTATGGAGCGCTGGCCAGATCGCCGCGTGCATCGAATGCGATAGGTCCGGTGGCGCCTTTGATGCTGCTGTCGGCGACAGCAGCCAGCACTTTGGCCGGATCCTTCGACTGAGCCTTAAGCACCGCTTCGATGATCACGGACGCGGCGTCGTAGGCATACGGCCCCTGGAAGCCTTTCAGACTCGTACCGAAGCGCGTGCGATAACGATTGACGAAGTCCGTTCCGGGCATCTGCGAAAACGGTATTCCGGGCTGAACGGCCAGCGAACCCTCTCCCTCACCTTTGGCAAGGTCAAGAAAGATCTCGTTGTTGAACCCCTCGCCGACGAGCGTCGCCGTCAGACCCAAACTGCGCATCCGTCTTACCACCTGAGCCGCCTGCGCGTCGAAGCCGCCGAAGACAATGACATCGGGGTTCTTGGCGCGCAGCTTAGTGAGCACGGCGCTAAAGTCGATGGTCTTATCGGTCACATATTCATGCGCCACAACGTTCGCGTGGCGCTCGCGCAGGGTCGCCTCGACCCGGTCGGCGAGGCCTCGCCCGAAGTCAGTCTGATCGTCGATGATCGCGATTCGCTTGGCCTTCAGCTGATCGACCAGATAGTTGCCGAGCGTCGCGCCGGCTACGGCATCGTGACCCACCACCCTGAAGGTCGTCTTGTAGCCCTGCTGCGTATAGGACGCGCTAGTCGAACTTGGACTGACCTGGGCAATGTTGGCTGCCGAATACGTTCTCGCAGCGGCGATGCTACAGGTGGAATTGAAGTGCCCTACAACGCCCGACACTCCGATGTCGGCGAATCGCTGGGCAATCTGCGAAGCGATGCGAGGATCGCCTTGATCGTCTTGCGGTTCGAGTTCGAATCGAACGGCCTTTCCCTTGAGCGTCGGATGGCGTGAATTCGCATCTTCGACCGCCAGCCGCGCGGCGTTTTCCATTTCCTTGCCGTCGGCCGCGGACGGCCCGGTAAGCGGCGCCGCAAAGCCGATCTTGACGATCGCATCGTCTGCCCGCCCCGCAATCGGCGCGAGCGCCAGCGTCAGCGACAACGCACCGCCAATAAAACCCGTTATAGCCCTCATTGCTCGCTCCCATCCATCCAGCGTTGGTTGTTTGGTTAACTGGGCAATTGTACGCATACAAAGATACATACAATGGCATGACGTGATGATGCTGGCAAAGCTTCGGCTAGGCAACCACTTTCATAATAGTTAGAAAGCACACCCGGCGATATGGACAAAGACGCCTGTCTCTTCCAGATTGCGAGATGCAGACATTAAAACGATTGTATGCAGCCACGCTGGGGACGAACGCTATGAGAAACGTGTTCGCAGAATCTAGGGATCGGTGTACCGGGCGCTCCTCCGGATATGCGTCTTAGATTCATTAGGTCGCATCGCCCATGATGAGTGCAATCCGCTGAGGGATAGCAATCCTTCAAAAGGTGCGGGCCAGTGGTTACAAACACTGAGGGCGATCGGCTTTAAACTAACGCGGGAAGACGTCCATTGCCGTGCCAGCATGCAACGGGTCGGAACTGGATCGGGGGGCGATACGGCGGCAGTGTCGGCCGTATCGCAGCGGGTCGAAAAAAGGGGTATCGGTCTCGCTGCGACCGCTCGGCATCTTCGTCCCAAAAGGACGACTGCAGCCGAACTGCTTCGGTAATGACTGGCGCATCCGGCGAGGCCGGCGAGGCCGGCGTACTCGCAGCACGGCGAGCTCACACGATCACGCTGGGCTCAGATAGGTCAGAGCGGAGCAGCGATGCGATCTTTTCGAGCCCGAACTTCAGGTCGCCGATCGTGGGCGGCCCACCCAATGAGAGGCGCACGGCCTCCTCTGCTACGCCGACGCAAAAAGCATCGCTCAAGGCGAGGTTGATGCCGTCGGCTCGAAGCCGCTCGGCGAAAGCCGCTCGGGTCCAGATTTTCGGCAGTACCAACCAGGTGTGGAACGCTCGCAGGTCCGTGTGTTTCGTCTGTTCGGGCAAAATGTCCCGCGCCAACGACTGCCGCGCTGCGACCTCTTGGCATATTGCGGCAAGTAAGGTTGACGCGGTGCCATCTTCGATCCATCGGGTTGCTAACGCAGCGCTCAGAGGTGACGCCATCGACGCGGTCGCGCGCAAAATGACAGCAGCACGCTCGGCGAAAGACTTTTCCGGCGTCGCCAGATAGGCAATTCGCAGCGCCGGCGTGAGACATTTGGAGAGCCCCGAAAGATAGAAAGACTGGTCGGGCAAGAAACTCGAAAGCGGCGGCAACTCGTTGCCACGCTCAGCGAGAAGCGGCCAATAGTTGTCATCCTCGATCAGCGAAACGCGATGGCGTGACAGCACGCTGGCAATCGCCATCCTGCGTTTCAGCGACATGCTCCGCGTGGTGGGATTGTGCAAGGTCGGCATACAATAGAACGCCTTCACCCGATGTTCCTTGCACACCTTGTCCAGAGATTCCGGAATAGCGCCCTGATCGTCCATTTCGACACCTACCAGGCGGATCCCAAGATAGCGCGCGATGAGAATGATGCCAGGATAAGTGAGGTTTTCGACGCACAGGACGTCGTCCTTTGCAGCAAGCATCATGATGACCACGAGCAATGCGGATTGCGTTCCTGGACAGACGAGCACCTGCTCCGCCGTGACCGCGCTCAGGCGCTGGCGCAGCCATTGCGCGCCCACGTCGCGGTCGTGGATCGTTCCCGCCGGTGGCTGATACCGCATGAATGCCTTGGCATCGAGTGCGACCGTTGCCCTTGACACCTCGTTCCAGAGAGTATTGCCCGCCTCACCCTCGAACACATTGGGCGGCGAGTTCACCATGAAATCCGTCGATGCATTGGACGCTGGCGTGGGCGCTCGGTCGCGCATATGACGGACAAATGTGCCCCTGCCGACTCGCGCATCGATAAGGCCGCGCCGCTGCGCCTCCGCATAGGCGCGGCTGATGGTCGAAAAGTCGACGCCGATCGCCGCGGCCAGAGCTCGTTGAGGTGGAAGCCGGTCGCCCCGATTTAGCGTTCCATGCGAGATGTCGGCGGCCATCGCATCGGCAATGCGCTGATAGATTGGACCCTTACGCGCTTTGATATCCGGAACCCACCGCTTGATCATCATCGCTCTCGATACATACATTCGGAAGATTGTATGCGAAAAGCAGTTTGCTTAAAGCATTTGTTAATCGTCGGCGTTCGAATCCGCCTGACACCTTCGTCGCATTGTCGCCAAACGTCGAACCGACCGCCAGAAGATGCAAGACCGTCACTCGGTGGTAGGACGTTTGCTCCGCTTGACCCGCTTCCCAGCGGCACGCTCGGCATCGCTTTGCAGCACCGATAAAGCCACGAAAGCCCGTGTCGCCGCGCTCCTGTACCCACTCTTGCGAAGCAGCAGCGCGGCCGTCCGCTGCGGCAGTGCCGGCTCAAGCTGGACGCTGCACAGCCCGCGATGCTCACGCGTGATTGCGGCTGGAAGCAGCGTCGCAAGCGCACTGCGGCTGACGACTTCAATCGCGGCGCTGATCGAATTGACTTCCATTGCAAGCCGCGGTGCCACCCCGTTCTCGCGGAAATAACGGTCGATGTATCGGCGCGTCGCGAATTCTCCGTTCAACAAGATCAGCGGCTCCTCCTTGAGTTCGTTGAGCGTCATGCGAAGCTGCCGTCTTGCTCGGGGATGCGCCTTGCCGATCATCAGCGCCAGTTCCTCAACGAAAAGTACCTGCGGCTCGATTTCCTCATTCGAGACCGTGTCGAATGCGATTCCGACGTCCAGCGCGCCGTCGGAAAGCAGGGCCTCCATCCGATCTTGCGGCATCTCCGTGAAGCTCAGCATGATTTTCGGATGCAGACGGTTAAATGCCTCAATCAACGGTCCGACGAAGTAAGCGGTGAACGTTGGGGTTGCCGCGATGTGCAGAACGCCGCGGCTGAGGTCCTGAACATCGGAAATCGCGCGCTTGCCGGACTCGAGTTGCTGCAGCGCACGCCGCGCGTGGCTGACATAGGCCTCCCCTGCGTCGGTCAGGCGAATAGAACGCCCAGTCCGATCCAGCAAGAGAGCGCCGAGGGCTTCTTCGAGTTGTCGGATCTGCTGCGAGAGCGTGGGCTGAGATATGTGCAGGGCCTGCGCGGCGCGCGTGAAATTGCGATGCTCCGCTACGGCCAGCAGATACCGGATATGTCGTAGCAGCATGGTTGCGACTCCTTCGGTATTGGTCTTCCCTATAGCTCGGATAAGAAACCGGTCTTGGACACTATAGCCGAAACCGTCGAGCATTCACCTCATCGAGCCACCGTTCACAATCGCGGAGTGAAAGATGCGAGACATCATCGACGGATTTCTCAGGTTTCAGCGGGAAGCCTTCCCACAGCGCACGAAACTCTTTAGGAGGCTTGCAACGAGCCAAAATCCCCGCGCGCTGTTTATCTCGTGTTCAGACAGCCGGCTCGTGCCCGAACTCGTGACGCAGCGTGAACCGGGCGACCTGTTCGTCATCCGTAATGCCGGCAACATCGTTCCTTCTCATGGTCCGGAACCGGGCGGCGTGACCGCGACCGTCGAATATGCCGTCGCGGGACTCGGCGTGACCGACATCGTCATTTGCGGCCATTCGGACTGCGGCGCCATGACTGCAATCGCGACATGCGCCTGCATGGATCACATGCCGTCGGTCCGGAGCTGGTTCAAGTATGCGGATTCAGCGCGGGTCGTGAACGAAGCACGCAAGCATTCGAGCGAACGCGACCGCATCGACTCGATGATTCGCGAAAACGTCATCGCCCAGCTTGCCAACATCAAGACTCATCCCTCCGTGCGGCTCGCGATCGAGCAAGGCGTCCTCGCGATCCATGGCTGGGTCTATGACATTGAAACGGGATCCGTCGACGCGCTCGATGGTGCCACCCATCGTTTCGTCTCACTTTCGAGGCATCCGAACGCGTGTGCAGAACCGGCCCGTGCGAGCCTTGCCGCCTGACCAGCACCTTAACTTCCCATCCGGAGATTCATCATGAGTCAGTCCCAGTACCGTGAGAACGCGCGTGCAACGCTGTCCGACGCAATCATCGACGCCAAGATCGCGAAGAACCTAACCTTCAAGCAACTCACGGAAGGCACCGGACTCAGCATTGCCTTCGTGACCGCCGCGCTTCTCGGACAGCATCCCCTGCCGGCGGATGTGGCAAAAGTCGTGGCCGACAGGCTCGGTCTCGACTCGGACGCGGCGCGCGGCCTGCAGACGATTCCGATGCGTGGCAGCATTCCGGGCGGCGTACCCACCGACCCGACGATCTACCGCTTCTACGAAATGGTGCAGGTCTATGGCTCGACGCTAAAGGCTCTGGTACATGAAGAATTCGGCGACGGCATCATCAGTGCGATCAACTTCAAGCTCGACATCAAGAAGGTCGACGATCCGGAAGGCGGCCACCGGGCGGTGATCACACTGGACGGGAAATATCTTCCCACGAAGCCGTTCTGAGCTCACGAATGCTTGGCCACGAACCGCGAGCTAGCCGCACGCCGTTTGCGATATCGGGTTCGACATAATGCGGCCCGAGAACGTGAGGTTTTTAGGAATGCGTTGGCTCTCTCGAACTATGACATCGAAACGGGATCCCCCGTCTAGACCCAGCCATGGATCGCGAGGACGCCTTGCTCTGTCGCGAGCCGCCCGGAGGGATGAGTCTTGATGTTGGCAATCTGGGCGATGACGGGGGCGAGTGGCGGGCACGTCGACGATCGTGCTGCCGAGGCAAGCGCTCAAGACGTCTTGTCGTGTTAGGCATAAAGGCGCGGGACGGCGCGCGGCAGCATGTGAACCAAGATGATCCGCTTATAGGGATAGTCGATCGCATACATGACACGGTCCGTGCCACTCATGCCGTGGGTGGCTTTGATGGCCGCTTGATCTGCCACACGGTCGACGAACTCAGCAAGCTCGACGGCGTGTCAATCACGGCGGGTAACAAGAAGCGCTTCTATCAGACCACCGCAACGGCCCGTTGGATGAAGTCGACGGCCGCCCGCAGCGAATGCGGGCGGATTGCCGACAGATGACACGAGACTGCGCCGTCCAGCAAGACGCCCGCTCGCTGCCCGTCCAGAGCAGCTCACCAGCGCGGCGCCGCCGCCGCATGACTCTTCTCAAGCGACCGGCACATTCAGCGGATCGTTCAGTTACAGCCGCTTGAATGCGGACGCGGCGACGTCCCGTTCGTTAAAGGCGTCGCGCATCGTGTCCCGATAGAAGATGTGATACCGCGAGTCAGCACCGCGGCGATTTTCGATCTTCGATCGCCATCGCCGCTTCGGACCGCACACCGGATCGCAGGGCGACAACCGTAAGAAGGATGCGACGGGCGGCACATCACCATGCAGTAGTACCGCCGTCGATAGCGAAGTCGGCGCCCGTGACCCAGCCGGCTTCGTCGCTAGCGAGGTACAGCGCGCAATACGCGACGTCCTCGGGCGTTCCGACACGTCCATTCAACATCAGCTTGCGTTTCATGGGCTCGAACCATGCAGGGTTTTCCATGAGTGCAGCGGTAGCCGCGGTTCTCACGAGCCCAGGTGAAATACTGTTTACCCGAATGCCATGTTTGCCGCCTTCCATGGCCAGGTGACGCGTCATTGCGATGACCCCGCCCTTGCCCGCGGAGTGTGCAAGGGCGGGAAGCACCTCATAGGCCATTTTCCCGGATACCGATCCACAATTGATGATCGACCCGCCCCGCTCCTTGAGGTGTCCCCACGCGGCCTTGCACACGTTGAACACTATATCGAGTTCGCCCTTCATCGTGCCACGCCACATCTCGATAGTCATCTCTTCGATGGGCGCGAAGTGCACCTTTGCAGCGTTGTTGTAGACGATGTCGATGGCACCATAACTTGCCACGGCGGAGTCAATCAGCGCCTGAGCCTGATCCGCTTCGGATGGGTCGCAGGGAGCAAGCGCCACAGCGATCCCGCCAGCTTCGCGAATCGAATCGATCGTCGCGCTGCCGCTCTCCTCGTCGATGTCGCATCCCACCACTTTCGCCCCTTCTGCAGCGAATAGAATCGCCGCAGCGCGTCCCATGCCGCTGCCAATTCCGGTTAGGACAGCCACCTTCCCTTCGAGTCGTCGCGCCATCTCAATCTCCTCCGTGTGTATCTGCTATCACACGGCGTGTGCCGCCGCGTGATACTGAAAACGCAGCACCGATCACTCTTTTAGCTCGAGGAACGGTGTCCTAAGAAATGGAAAAAAAGCTCAAGGGCATGCGCCTTCCGACATGTTTTCGAACCTCCGGAAACTATCTCGGACCGCCATAATTCTGTTGACGGCAGCCCCATCAAAAATTTAGCATACGTCTGTCATTCTAGGAAGACAAACATGAGATTGATTAGCTTTGAACACCAGGGTACGGCGTCATGGGGCTTGCTCGATGGCGCGCGCGTCATCGATGCCGGACCGCTCGCATCGCGATTCGGCGCGACTTTGAAAGAAGCGCTGCAGAAGGACACGTTGTCCGACCTGGGTGGTTGGGCTGCAACCGCCGACGCTGCGCTTCAGCTTGCAAATGTCAACCTCCTGCCGGTGATTCCGGACCCGCAAAAGATCCTATGCGTAGGGATCAACTATCTGTCGCACGTGCAGGAGACAGGGCGCGAAGTCCCAAAGCATCCTATGATCTTCACGCGGTGGGCCGACTCCCAAACCGGTCACGAGGGGCACATCGTGCGCCCTAACGTCTCGGAGAAGCTCGACTTCGAAGGCGAGCTGGCCGTCGTCATCGGGAAGCGGGCGCGGCATGTAAAGCAGGCCGACGCCCTGCAACACGTTGCAGGATATGCCTGCTACAACGACGGCACCGTGCGCGACTGGCAGAAACATACGATCCAGTTCACGCCGGGCAAGAACTTCCCCGCCACGGGCGGCTTCGGGCCTTGCCTTGTCACGCCCGACGAAGTGGGCGACCCGTCGTCCCTAAAGCTCATCACCCGCCTGAACGGCGCGATCGTCCAGGAAGCGTTCACGAATGACCTAATTTTCGACGTCGCACGGCTGATCGAGTACTGCTCCGTATTCACCGAGCTCTTGCCGGGCGACGTGATCATCACAGGCACGACCGGCGGCGTCGGAGCGTTTCGCGATCCGCCGCTGTGGATGAAGCCGGGCGATGTTGTGGAGGTCGAGATCTCGCGCGTCGGCACGCTGAGAAACATCGTCGTCGACGAACTGCTATGACCGACAGATCGGCTTGGAACGCTTCAGGGACATAAACAGGAGGGTCATTTGTCTTTTTCGCTTCAGCAAAGCACGCCCGCGCGCCTGCATCACCTCCACGTCGTGTCGGACAACCCCGGGCGGCTCGCCGAGTTCTATACATCGCAGATGCAGATGACCTCTGTGGGTGGGACAGGCCATGATCGGGTTGTCCTGGTCGGTCGGGACCGCGCGATGGAGATCACCGCGCGTTCGAGCGGGCAGGGGCCGCATTTCGGCTACGCGATGCGAAATCAGGAGGAACTCAACGCGCTGCGTAAGCGACTGCAGAATCATGGGCTAGCCTGCCAGGCTCTGACCGCCTCGCTGTTTCAACCCGGCGCATTCGTGATTGGCGATCCGCAAGGTCGCCGGATGGCGTTCGGACTTGAGATGTCCGACGCGGCATCGGTCGCTAGTCGCGACGGTCTTCCGGCCCGCCTGCAGCACACCGTTTTTCAAACGACCGAACTCGAACGCGTTGTGACCTTCTACACCGATATCGTCGGTTTCTCTATTTCCGACGAAGTAGTGGATGATAACGGCCGTGTCGCAGTGGTATTCCTCCGCTCGGACGACGAGCATCACAGCCTTGCGTTCTTCCAGGGCTCGCGAAACGAATGGGATCACCATTGCTACGAAACCGATAAATGGAACGACATCCGCGATTGGGGCGACCGGTTCGCGGCAATTGATGTGCCGATCTTCTTCGGGCCGGGACGTCATGGACCGGGTAACAACCTCTTCTTCATGGTCACCGACCCCGATGGAAACCGACTCGAATTTTCGGCGGAACTCGCACGCGTCGCGGTGGGCGCCAAGCCCGGTGTTTGGCCTCACGGCGAACGCACGTTAAATAGCTGGGGCCGCGCTTGGATGAGAAGTTGAGGCTACCGTTGGCAACTCCCTCGCGCGCGGCCGACGACTCAGTGTCGTCGGCGCCGCAGGCCACCGTTCCCTCCGTCGGGGAATAACTGGATGCCCCAATTTAGCGTATGGCGGGGTCCCGCACTTCTGCGACGAAACGAAAAGTTGCTCAGCCCCCGCATGGGAGTTTGCGAACAGGCGTCGAGCTGACCTTTGGTGCCCCGGGCTCAATAGACTTCCTGTCCGAATCGTAAATTCCATTCAAGCCACACAAAAAAAGCCGACGCCAGAGCGTCGGCAAAAAGGCTCCGAGCGGAGCCCCTGAGAGAGGCTTACGACGGTCGACTATTTCGTCCGGCTCGCTACGTACAATTGGCTTGCGCACGACCCTGGTAAGTCGGTTACTCCTGAACGAACTAGAGTCACGGCTTCACGTTATGGCGGAATTGCTCGCTTGCGCCCTCACCCCACTGCGTGACCATGCCTTCCTTGGCCTCCCATACTCCGGTGGTTGCAGTCGCCGAAAGACGGTCCGAGTCGGCCCAATGCTCGTGTGCATAGCCTAGCGGGTCGTTCCAGTAATCGAAGAGTTGGCTTCCAAGCAAGTGGCGACCAATACCCCACAGGTGCTCATAGCCCATCGACTTCAGATAATGGTGGTCGGCCATCACGGCATCGATATCCTGCGCTTCGAACGAAACGTGCTGGAAGCCGGCGGTATCCGAACGCATCGGCAGAAACGCGTGATGATCGACATGCTCGGCGCCTTTATCGACGCGCAGGAACGACGCAATCTGTTCACCGCCGGCCGTGCGAAAGACTTCGTCCGAGGGCAGCATGCCGAGCGTTTCGCGAAACCATGCGGCGGTTTCTTCGACGAGCGGCGTCCCCAGGACCACATGCGCGATCCGCTTGACCGGCGTTGCCTGGCCGCGAGGCAAGCGCAGCGGTTCGTCGGCACGAAGCGTCGGCTCGCGGCCGGTGTTGACGGCCTGACGCTCGACGTTGATCGGCGCGGGCACGGCGATGCCGTAGACGATATCCACGTCATAGCCATTCGGCTCTTTCAGGCGCACTCGCAGACCGCCGCCCGGCTCGGTGATCTCTTCCACGTCACGGCCGGTGCCCGCCGCGAGCGTTCTTAGATCCGCCTCACATTTGGCCAAGAAGGCGAATCCCAACAGGCGGGCCGGACCCTGTTCTAGGATATAGCAGTGGTGAACGGGATCGGTGGCGCGCAAGTACACGGATTCGCCCTGCTTTGCGCAGGTGATAAGACCGAAGCGATTGAGGAATGTCTCGACTTGCGTGACGTCCGGCACGCTGCGCCGGATGTAGAGCAGCTCGTTACATTTGATGATACTCATGCTATTGGATCCATGAAAAAATGATGCCGTTAGAGCGACAGCCTTCCACCGTTCACGTGCAGGGTCTGTCCAGTGACGAACCGAGAACCCGCCCCCAGGAGAAAGAGCATCGGCGCGACAACGTCGTCCGGAACGGCAATCCGCTTCAGCGGAATGGTCTCCAAGATCGCGCGAGCCCGCTCGGGTCCGAACCAGTCCTCGACGGTTCCATCGACAGCCTTGCCTTGCCCACTCCCACCGCCCAGGAAGGCGGTATTGACGAGGCCTGGAGCGACGGAATTTACACGTACCGGCGCCCACTCTTTTGCAAGCGTTTTCGCAAGCGCAAGCAGGCCCGCCTTGGACGCGCTGTAGGCGGCGAAACCGGGATCCGCCTGAACCGCAAGACCCGACGAGACGAAAACAACCGAAGCGTCAGGCTTCAGCAATGGCCGTGCGCTTACCGCAGTCAGAAATGCACCGCGGAGGTTCACCTCCATCGTCTTGTCCCACTGCCCGATCTGATGATCCACCGCAGGCGTAGGCGGAATGCCGATCCCGGTGACATAGGCAAGCCCATCGATCCGACCATGCAACTCGCCGACCTGTTTAAAGGCCGCCGCGATCGACACTTCGTCGCGCACGTCCACGGCGATGGCTGGTCCAGCCAACGCGGCCGGCTTGTCGCGGATCGCCTGTTCCGTATCCAGTCCCACGACCTGCATGCCGTTTGCCTCGGCGGCTCGGCACAGCGCCGAACCGATGCCGCCGTGACTGCCCACGACAACGAGCCTGTACCCGTCCGCCGGGGCGAGCGCAGGAAATTCGAGGTTCGCGAGGCCGTGTTCCTTTTCCAATGACATCAGCGGTTCTCCGTGAAGTTGACGATACCCGCCGGCTGACGATAGCGCTTCATCGTCCTTAGGGCGATGACGGACGAAGCAAGCGCGGCAACGGCACTGACGAGCGCAATTGAATGACCGATCGCATTGGGGCCGCCCCCGAATACGTGACCGGCAACCCAGGCGACGATGACCGAGGCTCCACCCAGGCCAACCAGATTCATGACGAGGAACAGAATGCCCGAGTTGATCGCGCGAATTCGGTTCGGCGTGACGGACTGGGCCGACGCGGTTATTGCGCCAAAGTACGAGTTCTGCACGAGGTAGTACAGGAAGGCTGCGAACAGGGCTGCATAACGGTTGTCCATAAGCGGCCCCATCACAGGCACGATGATGACGAGCGAAGCGATGAGCACCGTGCGCATATGTGCGTCCTGATGACCGCGGCGCAGCAGCATGCCAGTAAGCGACGGGCCGAAATATGCGCCGATCACGCATCCGGCCATGAGTGCGATCCCCAGGCCCATTCCGGTCTGGCTGGCCGTCATGTGGAAGACGCGGATGAAGTGCGTCGGCAGCCAGCCGAGATTCGCGAACATGACGATCGACAACAAGGTCGCGCATGTGTAGAGCGGCACCAGATGACCGCGCAGGGCCCACAGTTGACCGCAGGCTTCACGGATGGAGGGAACCGGCGTGTCGTCCAGACGCTTGGGCTCCTTCACGAGCGCGAGCAACACGCCTGTGAGCAGGATCCCGGGCAGACCAACCGCGATGAACACCAGTTGCCATGCTTGGAACTGCCCGCCGAACAATACTCCCGCGAACTTCGCCGCGTAGTCGAGCGCCGTACCCCCGACCACGAGCGCAAGGCCGCCACCCAGCATCGCGCCCATCGAGAAAAGCGCGTTGGCGCGGATCAGCCGCTTCGGCGGGAACAGATCGGCGAGTAGGGAATAGGCGGCCGGCGCGAGCGCAGCTTCGCCGATGCCGACGCACATGCGCGCGACGAACAATTCCGTGAAGCTGTGGGCGAAGGCGCAAGCGATCGTTGCGGCACTCCAAAACGCCATCCCTGCGGCGATCAGAATGCGCCGGCTGCTGCGATCTGCAATCCGCCCGAGTGGCAGACCCAGGATGCAGTAAAAAAGCGCAAACGAAAATCCCTGAAGAAGACCGATCTCAACATCGTTGATATGAAGGGTCTGCTTGATCGGCGCGACCATCAACGACATGACTTGGCGGTCGACCAGCGAAATGATGTACGCGACGATGAGAACCGCGAGCGTGGTGTAACCCCTGGACAGCGGCAACATCGATGCCGCGGCTTTCGAATCCGTCGACGCCGCGCGATGTGCCATGCCGTTCTCTTCGTTCGAAGCCGCCGCTTCTAAACCTTCCCTGGATGCATCCTGACCGCTGATCGGCCTGACTTGTTGCCCCCACCGCGGGCTGTCGCTCGTTGCCATGCTGTCTTCCTCCGGTTCGTTATGAAATCATTTTGTGCACAAAGATGGTTTTGTGCAAGTAGAGATGTTCCCTATAACAAACGGAGACCACAGGGCAGAGAGCCGAGCCAGCGTAGTCGACTAAGTCTGCCGAAAAGTTTGTGCACAAAAATGGGAAAAAGCGAGCCGCTTAGGGGAGCGCTCGGTCTAAAAACGAAAGAACAGAATTGATGTAGCGCGAGTGGCTCGATGGCGAGGGCGGCCGTGGTGCCGCGGCGTTCCTGATAAACGCAGGGAGGCAAACGCGTGCATCCTAGACGCTTACGCGTCCTGGACGCTTTTGATCAGCATGACATTTCGGGCGGTTTGCGCGATATGGTCCCGAAGGATCGCGCAGGCGAGCTCCGACTTCCGGTCAAGAACCGCTTCCATCATACGGCGATGCTCTTCGTCCGTATTGCGCGGCTCTTTCCGGTTCATAACCGAAAAACGCCGATAGCGTTCCGACTGATCGAATAGGCTCGAACACAGCGCGAGCAGGCGCGGCGACTCCGCAGCTGAGAGCATGGCCATATGGAAGAGCTTGTGACGCTCGGTCCATTCTTCGTCGGGCCAGTCGCCTCCTGAAGCCACACGCTTGCGCAGGCGCTCGAGCTGATGGAACTCTGCGACGATGCGCCCCTCCCACTCGCCGTCTCCGTTGGCGATGGATTGCGCCAGCGCGGCGGGCTCAACCAGCAGCCTGAAATTGGTGATGTCCTTGAGGTCTTCGGCGGACACGGCGGCCGCGCGGAATCCTTTGTTGTCGTCCGCCGTCACAAGTCCTTCCGCTACGAGCCGGTTCAGGGCTTCGCGAAGCGGGCTGCTCGACAGCGAATGCTCCTGTTGCAAAACCTCGATGCGCAACTTGGTACCCGGCGCGATTTCGCCGCGCAGGATGCGGCGCCGCAGCGTGTTGAATGCCTGCTCTGAAAGCGGCCGGCTCTTGCCGCCCGCATGCGGCAAGGCTGACTGGATGGTGATGGGCTCGTCGCGTTTCATGATGTCGATATTATGGCGCACTAGCTCGATAGAGGAACTTCTATATGCTGCGGCAGCAGTACGATTTTTCCAGTGATCCGCCCTTCTTCCAAGTCCTCATGCGCCCGGGCGGCGCTCGACAGCGGAAACGTGTCGGCGATCTCGGCTTGAAGAAGACCATCCGCTGCCAGCGCGAGGGCCCGGTCGAGGTCGCCGCTCCTCTGTCCTGTCGATCCATACAGCGTGAGCTGCTTCTGATACAACTCCGTCACGTTGAGCGTGACCTTTCCGCCGCCATGAGACCCTGCGGTGACCAGACGCCCGCCCCGCGCAAGACTCGAAACCGCTTGCGGAAAGAGATCCGGATCGCCGATGTTCTCGAACACGACATCCACGCCGCGTCCGCCCGTCAGCACCATGACCTCCTGCACAAGGTCGGAGCGCCGGTAGTCGATGCCATAATCCGCACCTGCGGCGACCGCACGCGCGACGCGTTCGGGTGCACCGGCCCCCGCGATGACCGTTGCCCCCAGTGATTTCGCCACCTGCACGCCTACAGAACCCAGTCCTCCGCTCGCACCCATCACTAAAACCGTCTCGCCAGGGCATACTCTCGCTTTTGTCTCCAGCAGATGCAGCGCAAGCGGAGCGTGACGCGCGACGACGGCTGCATCTGCAAAATCCAGTTTCGCAGGAACGAGATGCGTGATGCGCGCCGGAACCGCGACGAATTCGGCATAGCCGCCCCATGCTGAAACGCCGAGCAGCACCGGAGGCGCGGATCCGGTCGCGGCCTTGACGAACGGCGAGGTCGCCACACGATCGCCGATCTTACGATCGACCACGTCATCGCCGATTTCGACGATCTCGCCGACCGGGTCGGCGCCGAGCACATGCGGGAGCGTTACTGGCCGGCCGTACCGCCCGGCTCTCACAGCGAGATCGAGCGTTCGATTCACCGTGACCGCGTGCACCCGAATCAGGACTTCGTCCGCTTGCGGCACGGGGCGTGGCACCTCGGCCAGTTCCAACGTTTCCGGACCGCCGAAACGGCGCATCACGATGGCTTTCATGGTGCTTTTCATGGTGCAATCGCCTGGGTCAAGCAGAAATTTTCACGCGCAGGACGCCGAGTCCGGAGACCGCTGCATCCACCACATCGCCATTACGCAAGAATTCGCCGCGGCTGCTGCCCACGCCTGCCGGCGTGCCGGTCAGTACGAGGTCGCCCGGCCAAAGCGTGATGCGCGTCGACAAATCGCGGATCTGTTCGGCAAGCGAGAAGATCATTTTGCCGGTGTTCGAGTTCTGCTTTACGACCTCGTTGACCGACAACTGCAGCCCGAGGTCCTGAGGATCCAGCACGCGGAAGGCGGGAACGAGCCAAGGCCCGATCGGACAAGCGCCGTCAAAACTCTTGTGCGAGAGCCAGTCCATACGGAAGGGGGAACGCTCCGACAGATCGGTGCGGCGGCTCCAGTCTCGCGCCGAAAAGTCGATAGCGACGGTGTACGCGGCGACGTGATTCAGCGCATCTTCCAGCGCGATGTTCTTGCCTTGACGTCCGATTACCGCCGCCAGCTCCACTTCCCAATCGATTGATGTTGCGCCCTCCGGCAGTCTCACGGTCGCTTCCGGGCCGACGATCGAATGCGAACTCTTAAGAAAGTGCCACGAGCGATCGCCGCGGGCCGCCGGCGTGCCCGAGCCCGTGATTTTGGCCATCTCTTCGGCATGGTCGGTGTAGTTCGCACCGGCGCCGTAGATGCCGCCGGGGTTTGCAATCGGCGGCAGCAACCGGACAGAACTTTGGGCCAGCGACTCGCCTGCCCGCGCGGCGTCGAAGCTGGCAAGCCACGGCTCAACGTCGGCCCAGCTCTCGAGCACCGCCTTCATCTCGGCGTATTCTTCTTTGCCGGACACGCCCGCAAGGTCGTGAACCCGGTCGTTCACCAGCACACCGGTTCGCGCGCCACGGCTCGACTCATACGAGACGAGCACCGGATACGCAGGAACGTTTGCGAAAGTATCTCTGTTCATCGTCGGGTCTTGTGATCAGATCTCACCGGCCTGCACGCGGCGGCGCGTCTCCGCGATGGTTGCCGAAATCGCTTCAACATAACTCTCGCGCACTTCTTCACCCTTGCGCTTTTCGTCCTCCGACCCGGCCGCGATGCCGTCGAACACCAGCGCGAATGTGAACGTCAGCGTGAGACCGCGCTCAGAATCGCTCAGCACATTCGTGATCCAGCCGTTGTCTGCCGATTCGATGCGCTGAAAGTGCACCTGCACATCGGGCGTGAACGTGATGCGCTCGCGGAGCGTCTTGCCGCGCAGCGAAATCTGGCGAATGAACCCGTCCTCGAACCTCTCGATGACCTCGCACTCTTTCATCGCGGGCACGAACGGAACCGCGTATTCGGCCTTCTGAACCAGGCCCTTCCACATCTGGGCGCGTGTTAGTTGAACGGGCTCGTTGGCCGTATTTACTTCGAAAGCTGCAGAAATGGCGTACATCGGCTGATTCTCCTTAACGATTGAAGATGGCGGGACTCAAGATTTATCGGACGAGGCGGCACGGGCAGCCCGGCGCCGCTCGACTTCCTTCATAGTCAGACTCTGACCGCCTACTGACCAAAGTCCGTCCGCAACTTCGGTAATCGTGACGATCGTTGCGGGGCGGATGCCCTCGCCGCCCTGTCGCACGACGGCCGCAACGATGTCTTCCATGATTGCCAGTTGTTGCTCTCGGGTGAACGCACCCGCCAGATGCTGGACATTTACGAACGGCACGGTTGTCTCCTCGAAATGACTTGGCCAAAGTATGCATGTTCTAAAGCATTCTGCAAACAAAGGGTTTGTCCCTAGCTGGTTATCAAACTGCGCGTACGCTTGGGCTACGTTGTCGCTCCACGCGTGTATCGAAGCGCCGCAACTGGTCGGGGATTAGCCTTACTTGCACAAAATCCGTTTTATGCACAAACTTGTTGGGTGACGATAGGCGACCGGTGCGGGTGCTGCGTCTGCCATACCTCCTCGCGAAGTGTTGCGCGTCACATAAAAACCCGTTCGAAGTCACGAAACCATCGCGCCGTCGTTTCCCTGCCAAGCGCGCATCAAAAAATAGGAATACGGAATGGAGACGAAGCACTTGTTTTGCGCCGCCCTGATCGCTTGCGCCTCGCAAGCCCATGCACAGAGCGTCACGCTTTATGGTTTGCTGGATAACAGCATAGAAGTAGCAAACACTGGCGGCGGCACGACTGCGCGCATGGATCCCGGCATGTATCTCGGTTCGCGATTCGGCATGCTCGGAAAGGAAGATATTGGCGGCGGGTACTCCATTAATTTCATCTTGGAGCAAGGCATCCTCACCACGACGGGCGCGGCAAGTGTTCCCAACTCGGCCTTCGGCCGTCAAGCTTGGGTTGGGTTCGGCAGTCCCTATGGCGAGGTCCGCTTCGGCCGACAGAACTCGCCTGTGTATATTCCGGTCTCCGGCGCGCTCGACGCGTTCAACGGCCAGACAATTGGTTCCGGCCTAATCAGTTTTCTTGCAATCGTGCCCCGGGTGAGCAATGCCATCTCCTACCAGTCGCCTGAGATAGCAGGTACCAAGGCGCAGTTGATGATCAGTCTTCGCGATGCGAGCAATTCGTCGCAGAACGGAATCGCTAGTTATCACATCGGCATCCAATACGCAAAAGGGCCGGTAGGCGCGGTAATCGGCTATCAGCGCGTCGAAGACCCGGTGGGAGTTGTCTGGCCAGGTTCAAGTGCCGGCACAGTCTTGAAAGCGCTTTATGCCGGCGCCTCGTACGATTTGGGCAATCTCACCTTCTATCTCGGCTACAACAACAACCGGCAATCGGACACGCCGCTAAATCGAGACGTGCTCACGGCATCGGTGCGCTACATGTTCAATCCGGCGACGTTCTTCTCCTTCGGAGCAGCACACTTGCACGACAAGTCGAACCTAGACAGTAACGCTGATCAGGTAGGCGTGATGCTTAACTATTTCCTTTCCAAGCGGACCAACGTGTACGCTGCCGCATCTTGGATCGAGAACCACAACCGCGCTACCTTCGCCATGAACGGTGCGACGACCGCGGGCATTCCGGTCGCCTATCCGGGCGCTCCCGCACGCGGCATGCAACTCGGGTTGGTGCATAAGTTCTGACCTGCCGATTCACGAATCGTGGTTGAGCTACCGCGCGGATCGGGGAGCTTCCGTCTGCCGACCAACCAATCAAAAAAGGCAGATCCAGTCATGGATCTGCCCTGAACCATTCATCCACGAGCTTCTGTCAGGCCACGAAATCCGGCTGGCGCGCCGGCGCCGCGCGTACGAACGCCGGATGATCCGCGGCAAATTCATACACCGCCAGGCTGCGCGCGTAGGGACGGAGATCGCAGCCCATCCGCAAGGCGTTCGAGATTTGCGGCAAGAGGCACACATCCGCGAGCGTCGGCTGGTTGCCGAAGCACCACGGTCCGGAATTCTCGCGAGCGAGCATTCGCTCCACACTTTCCATGCCCTCCGCGATCCAGTGACGGTACCAGTCGCTCTTTTGCTGCGCCGTCACGCCCAGTTCAGTCTCCAGATACCGCAGCACTCGGAGGTTGTTCACCGGATGAATGTCGCAGGCGATCAGCGAAGCGAACTCGAGCACGCGCGCGCGGCTGTGCGTTTGCAACGGAATCAACCGTGGCTCAGGATGAACCTGGTCGAGATAGTCGATGATCGCGATGGACTGACCCAGTGTGAAGCCGTCGTCGACAATAGCCGGCACCGCGGCGGATGGATTTACGTTCGCGATGTAGTTGACGGCGCGGTGCTCGCCCTTGCGTATGTTGACCGGCAGCGTATCAAAAGCGACACCCTTGAGCGCCAGCGCGATGCGCACGCGATATGACGTCGAGCTGTTGAAGAAGCTATGTAATTGCACGGCGGATCCCATGGTCGATGATGACGGATGTCGCGCTACACGACGCGTACGGTCAGTTCGCCGAGGCGTTCCACGCCGACTTTCATCGTGTTGCCCGGCTTGACGGCGCCGACACCTTCCGGCGTACCGGTGAAGATTACGTCGCCCGGTTCCAGTCGGAAGAATTTCGACAGATATGCGACCGTCTCCGCGACCGACCAGATCAAATGCGACACATCGCTCTTCTGCTTTGTGACGCCGTCGACATCGAGCCAGAGCCCGGCTTGTTCAAAGTGGCCGACGTCGCTTACCGGATGAATCGGGCCGAGCGGCGCAGAACGGTCAAACGCCTTGCCAATTTCCCAGGGACGGCCCATCTCGCGCATCTTCATTTGTAGGTCGCGGCGGGTCATGTCGAGACCGACCGCGTAGCCCCATACGTGACTCAACGAGTTCTCGAGCGTGATGTCTGAGCCGCCCTTGCCGATCACTGCAACCAGTTCGGCTTCGTAGTGATAGTTCTGGGTTTCCGACGGGTACGCAAGTTCGAGGGTCTCGTCATAGCCGACGGGCACGATGGCGTCGGCGGGCTTGCAGAAGAAGAACGGCGGCTCGCGATCGGGATCGAAACCCATTTCGCGCGCATGCGCGGCATAGTTGCGGCCTACGCAATAAACGCGGCGTACGGCAAATTGGGCATCGCGGCCCGCGACAGGAACCGCGACCGGTGCTTCGGGAGGGAAAACGAATGCCATGATGGTATCTACTCGAATGGAAAGAATGGAAGCGCAGTACGCTCGTTGATATGAAGTTCAGTGACGCTCTTCGCGAAGGAGATTGAGTGCGGACAGCACCGGGCGATCCGAGTAGCTGAACAACACGCTCTCCGCGGACGCATTCAGCCGAACCGGTGCCCACGACGGTGCCACGAACACATCATGCGGTGCGAAGCTGAACACGCGCTCGCCGATGGCCACCTCGCCGTTACCTTCGACGACGCAATACACCGTAGCGTCGGTACTGCGGTAGGTGCGTCCGTTGAAGCCCGCCGGCAGGTATTGCATAAAGGTGGCGATCGTCGGCATCGGCCAACCGCCGGTCGTCGGGTTAACGTAGCGCAGCTTCACGCCATCCCACTCGTCGACTGCTCCGTTGCGATACAGAGTGTCGAGCGCTTCGCGGCTGCGTGCGTAGGGGTAACTAAAGATCGGCGAGGTCGGATCGCTTACGCGATGCCGCACCGGAGCCATGTTGTGCCCGAAGCGCGCAAAGCTCTCGCCTTCCGCGCGTGACACAGGCTGCGTCTTCTCCGGATAGTTCTCGGCGAAGCCTGCGTCAATCTGCGCGAGCAAGGGAATGTCCAGACCGTCGAGCCAAACGACTGGCTCGCCGCCTTCGTCGACCGAAGGATTGCCGTGGTCGTGCCAGGTCCATGACGGCGTGATGATGAAGTCACCTGGATGCATCGTGGTGCGCTCACCATCAACCGCCGTCCACGCCCCCTTGCCCTCGACGATGAATCGCAGCGCCGACTGCGTGTGGCGATGACTCGGTGCAATCTCGCCGGGTAAAATCAGTTGCAGCCCGGCGTATAGGTTCGGCGTCATGCTCGACTTTCCCGGCAGCCCCGGGTTTTCGAGCACCAGCACGCGCCGCACGGCTTCCTCGGCGCTGATGACGTCGCCCGCCTGCATGACCAGCTCGCGCACTTCGGAATACTTCCAGATGGCAGGCTCGGCCTTCGGCTGCGGCGTCTTCGGCACCAAGTTGTGCAGTGATTCCCACAACGGTGCCATGCGTTGCTGTGCAATCTTTGTGTAGTACGCCGCGCGCGACGCGCGGATCTGTTCCGTGGACATTGCATGTCTCCTTCTGACGTTGGTCGATCGAATGCGACGCGTAGGAACGCCCTGTTCTGCGTCGTGCTCCGCGAAGAATCAGCGACAGTTTCAGTTATTAGCCGGCATCAGGCACCGCCTTGCTCCAGCGCCGTGACCGCGTTGCCCTCAACCCGGCGCGCGTGAAGTGCCCATGCGGCGCCAGCGGACACGAGCGCGGGAACGCAGCCGAGCATGAACAGATGCGCGGGATCCCATCGCATTTCGAGCAAAGCGCCGCCAATGAGCGGTCCCATGATGGAGCCGATGCGCCCGACGCCGAACGCCCAGCCGACGCCGGTCGCGCGAATCGCAGTCGGATAGCTGCGCGCCACCAGCGCGTTCGCAGCAATCTGACCACCGACGATGCAGAAGCCCGCCGCGAGAATGGCGCAGACCATCACAGAAAAAGCGCCGTGCACATTTAAGCCGAGCAGCAGCACGGCGGCCGACGCCCCCGCATAGACGAGCGACAGCAGCGCGAACGGCCAGCGACGGTCAATAAAGCGCCCGAGCAGCAAGGTGCCCGCCACGCCTCCAACTTGGAATAGGCTGCTGGTCGTCACCGCGCGATCGACAGACAGCCCGCTTTCGCTGAGCAAAATAGGCAGCCAACTCGAAAACAGATACACCTCGAGCAGACTCATGAAGAAGATCAGCCAAAACAGCACTGTCGTGCGCGCGCGATCCTTCGAGAACAACTCGGCCACCGATGACCGGGCCGCATCACGCGCATGGCGGATGAACCGGTCGTCGGGATCGATGTCGACGGTTGGCGCGATGCGCGCCAACGCCGCTACGATCCGCTCCCGCGCCATGCCCTTCGCCACCATGTAGTCGAGCGATTCCGGCAGATAGCGCATTAGCACAGGTGTAAGCAACAACGGTGCGATTCCCCCGGCTATCAGCACGCTGCGCCATCCGAAATGGCCGATCAGCGATGCCGCCACCACGCCACCCAGCGCCGCGCCCAGCGAGAACCCGCAGAACATGACCATCACGACCGTGCTGCGAATTCGTGCTGGGGCGTATTCGGACGTCAGCGCGATCGCGTTCGGCATCACGCCGCCAAGACCTAGGCCGGTGAGGAATCGCATGACGAGAAGCGCGCCGACCGAATCGACGCTTGCGGTCAGAAGTGAAAACACGCCGAACACGACCACGCTCAGGATTAGTCCGATCTTGCGGCCACGCCTGTCGGACAGCGAACCGAACAATAGAGCCCCGACCATCAGACCGGCGAGGCTCGCGGCGAACACAGGGCCGAAGGCCGATTTGCTCACATGCCATTCCGCCGCGAGCGCCGGCGCGATGTACGCGATGGCTTGGGTGTCGAAGCCATCGCAGAACACAGCTAGACAGCACAGCAGTGCCACGAGAAAGCGTGTCTTGCCGAATGGGCCTTCGTCGACGAGCCGGGTGATATCGATATGTTGCATACAGTCTCCTGCTCCGCCACGAGCATTGTTTTGACGAGGTGTCGCGACGGCCCGCATCGACTCTTCGACAGCACGCTCTCGCAATCACGAAGCGATAGTCACATTTCGGCAGACGTCTGTCAATATAGGAATGCGACGATGCATGACTGCATGCTTCGTCGCAGACCGATTGAACCGGGGATTTAGACTGAGTGAGTTATGCGTCGATGGATCCGACGATACTCACGCGCGTATTCTCGTTATGGTGCGTCACAAACTTCTCGAGCAATCGGAGAAAAGTGGACGCTTCTTCCGCGCTGAACGGCGCAAGCAGCGACTTACGCTCCCGTTCGGCGAACTTTGCGGCCTGGCGCAGCGCGTGCTTGCCGTCCGCCGTGATCAGTATTTCGACCTTGCGCGCGTCGAGCGGACTGGGCGATTTCATCGTTAAGCCGCGTTCGGTGAGCAGCTTGATGACGAGCGCAGTGGTCGACCGGTCAAGACCGATCAGACGTGCGACGCCGATCTGACTCATCGGCCCGGCTACGTTGAGAATATAGAGCACGCCATACTGACTTGGCGTCAGATCGATCGGCGCGCACGCCTCGATGAACATGTCCATCGCAATCTGGTGCGCCCGGCGAATCAAAAAGCCCGGGCGCCGATAGAGTTCATCGAGCGCCGGGTCGGAAGTGGGCGATTGGGCGGTTCTCTTTGTCATTCCGCGTAAGGGTTATAAGGTCTGTGCCGAGCAAGTTTAACCTAGCGCTTGCAGCAAGCTCGTCTAGTCTTCCGAACGTTGTTGACACGGCGCGCGGCTCTCACTAATATTCGGCAGACGTCTGTCAATTATCGCCGATGCCAAGAACTGGTGTCGTTCGTGAATCGCACGATTGTGCACGGAGGAGATATGTCAAAGGAATGTGAAGTCGCGGTGATCGGTGCGGGCATCGGCGGATTGACGCTCGCGCTTGCTCTGCACGATGCAGGAATCAGTTGCCGCGTATATGAAGCGGTGCCAGAGCTTCGTCCGCTTGGCGTGGGCATTAACGTGTTGCCGCATGCCACGAAGGTGTTGGGGCGTCTCGGCCTTAACGAACGGCTGGCTCAAGTCGCAGTGGCAACGAAGGAAGCTGCCTTCTTTAACAGACACGGCCAACTGATTTATCGTGAGCCGTCGGGCGTTGCTGCCGGCTATGCGACACCACAGTTCTCGATTCATCGCGGAGATCTCCAAACCACGCTCTTGGAAGCGGTACGCGAACGCCTCGGTGACGATGCCGTCGTGCTCGATCGTAAGTGCGTTGGTGCATCGAGTTCGGATGACGAAGCCATCGTCAACTTCGTGGATTCGAATGATCGCGCGTACGCCGTTAGAGCTTCGGTTGCCGTCGCATGTGACGGCTTGCATTCGGCGCTGCGCAAGCAGTTCTATCCGGATGAAGGGGCGCCGCGTTACTCGGGCGTGAACATGTGGCGCGGCGCGGTTCACTGGAAGCCCTTTCTCAGCGGCGCTACGATGGTGCGCGCCGGCGCGCTGGTGCCAGGCGTCGGCAAGATGGTCATTTACCCGATTCGCGACAATGTCGACGAACAGGGCCGTCAGCTCGTGAACTGGGTGGCGGAAATCAATGCGCCACAGCCTGCGCGTCGCGACTGGAATGGTGCCGGACGCCTTGAGGATTTCTTCCCAGCGTTCGCTGACTGGCACTTCGACTGGCTCGACGTGGCGGCCATGATCGAATCAACGGAAGGCATTTTGCAGTTCCCGATGGTGGATCAAGACCCGCTGCCGCGGTGGACGTTCGGTCGGCTCACGCTGCTTGGCGACGCGGCTCATCCGATGGTGCCGCGTGGTTCCAACGGCGCGGGTCAAGCGATCGTCGATGCCGATGTGCTCAGCGCATATCTCGTCGACATCGGCGTCGGTCCGGAGGCACTTATGGCTTACGACAGGGAACGCGTGAAGGCGACGGGCGAGGTGGTGCTTACCAATCGCAAGGCGCCGCCCGACAAGATCCTGCAAGTGGTGCATGAAAGGACGAATGGGCAGCCGTTCACGTCGCTTGCAGGAATTATCGACGAGGCCGAGCTTCAGAGTATTACTGCGAGCTACAAGCAAGTTGCCGGTTATACAGTGAAAGGACTGGAGGCTTCGTCCGGCGCCTAAGGTAAAGCACGACAGGTCCCTCGCTATACGCGAGGGACGCTGCCTTCACTGCCCAGCTGCCTTTACTCGTAGTGCGTTATTGACCGCCTCCACGCCGGGTGTATCACGCGCGGCAGCGACGACGAGCTCTATCTGACCGGCCTCCGGTACCGAACCTCCAAGCGTGATCGTACCGTTTTTCGCGACCACAACGATATTGAGCACGTCGATGCCCTTCACCTTCGCGAGTCGGCTTCGCACCGTTTTCGCGAGCCGTCGATTGGCAAGTCTTGCTTCTCTTGCCGACGGGACCGCGCTGGACGGGGCAACATCCGACGCAACCGCTTCATTACCCTGAGCGCTCACGCCCCCGATTCCCGCCAGCGAAAGCAGGACAGCCAAGCCGGCGCTCATGTGCTTTCTGTTCATGCGTTATCTCCCGCCAAATTAAAACATGTGCCGAACGCCGATTGCGCCGCCCACCGAGGTACCGGCTCCCTCTTTCAGCGCGCCATTGACGGACAGCCCGGTAGTCATCGCGCCGTGATTGTTGACGACGGCTACCTGACCGTACAAGGTGGTGGCCTTTGACAAGTAGTAGTTAATCCCCGCGGATCCGAGCAATGAATGGTTGGCCGTGTTATTGCGGTCGCTGGCGTACCAGACGCCAGCGTTCACATCGATTTCAGGAGTGGCCAGGAAATCGGCGCCTCCGCCCCAGACGTTATTGCTCATTGCGCCAGCGACCTTGTAGCTCGTGTAGGAAGCTTTGACCGTCAGTTTCCCGAAGCGATAGCCTCCGCCGATCATCCGGCCGGCGAATTCAACGGTCGTAGGCACCGGAGTCGAGGCCGCAGTGCCGCCTGCATTACCGTTGTAAATCGAAGCGGCGAGCAGCAGGCTTCCGTTGTCGTATTTCAGGCTGGCTGAGTACTGCTGGCCGGCTTGGAAATCGCCTGGCGAGCCACCAAATGCATACATGACGCTCGCCTGCAGACCAGCCATGACCGGGGTGGTGTAAGAGATCGCGTTGGCGTTGGCCAGGCCTGTCCCCACCACGTTGTCAATGTAATGGACGACGCTGGTGCCGAACGGTGCGAGGCCACGTGGATCAAGATCATAGAGAGTCAGAAAGAAGGGGGAGAATTGCAGACCCATCTTCAAGTTGCCGATATCGCTGCGCAACTGCATCCAGGCTTGCCGACCAAAAAAATTGCCATTGGAGCTGTTGTACCCCCCGTTGGTCATGTTAATGCCGCTTTCCAGATCGAAATCGAGCTTTAATCCCCCGCCAAGATCCTCGGTGCCCTTCAAGCCGAATTGCGAAGGGGAAAGACCGCTATCAATCAATGCAAATTTCTTTCCTGTTCTATTCCCCGATGAATCAATCGATTTACTAGAGTAGAAAAATCCGCTATCCACAATCCCATACAGCGTGACATTGCTTTGTGCTTCAGCATGCGTACTGCACACGCAAACACCTAAGGCGGTCGCCACGTGCGCCGCCGATTTCATCTTTAACATCGACCGTCTCCTCCTGTATATTCGTTACAAGATTGGTCTTATCTTTTTCACTTGATCAAGGCAGGCTTGAATGATTTCCGAAGTGGATGGATGGCTTGCTCCACCTGTCCAGAGAGACAGACGGCGATTCGATTTTATGGGTGTGCGCTTTGATAAACCATTCGCTACGCTCTAAGGTTCGATACAAATCCGGTCTATATCGCGAGCCTTCGAAGGCCAAAAAAAACGGCCTCTTTTGAAATCAGAGTGGGTGGTTGTGCGGGTCAAGGGCGGGCGGGAGCCCGGCGCAGCGAACCCTTGAGGCGCTTTGCATCGACAAGCTGGGAAATGGCTGGTTGCGGCAGAATGCGGCAACCAGCCATGCACGACCAAGCGAACAATGACGAATCAACTCTTTGAAGCCGCCCTGGGAATCAAGGCACCGTGGTACGTGCAAGGTGTCGACTTTGATACGGCCAAACGACAGCTGACGATTGCGGTGGACTTTGTCGCAGGAAGTCGCTTCGCCTACTCCGGGCTCGCCGGTGAGCATCCAGTGCACGACACGCAAATCAAGCGGCTGCGCCACCTGAATTTCTTCCAGCACGAGTGCTATCTGGAAGTGCGTGTGCCGCGCGTGCGCTTGCCCGATGGCTCGGTGCGGCTGGTCGTGCCGGAATGGGTCGGCCAACTCGACGGTTTCACGTTGCTGTTCGAGGCCCTGGTGCTGATGCTGGCGCAACAGATGCCGTTTGCCGCAGTGGCGCGCATCGT
This sequence comes from Caballeronia sp. INML3B, assembly GCF_023631305.1. Classification (NCBI taxonomy): domain Bacteria; kingdom Pseudomonadati; phylum Pseudomonadota; class Betaproteobacteria; order Burkholderiales; family Burkholderiaceae; genus Caballeronia; species Caballeronia sp. INML3B. Next base: position 70,904 of record NZ_JALQDI010000074.1, on the reverse strand, counting down.
CAATCTGTCCTGGCATCGGGTGCATGCCATCTGCTCGCGCTATGTGGAACTCGCGCTGGCGTCGGCGAACCTGTCGGACGTCAGCTCGGTGGCCATCGACGAAACCTCGTACCGGCGAGGCCACGAATATCTGACGCTGGTCGCCGATATGCAGGCTCGGCGCGTCGTATTCGTCACGCCTCGCCGTGACGCGAAGACGATTGAGAGCTTTGCGGCCCACCTTAGCCAGCATCACGGCACGCCTGAGCAAATGACGTCCGTGAGCATCGACATGTCGCCCGCGTTCATCAAAGGCGTCGGCGAACATCTGCCCAATGCGCGAGTGACGTTCGACAAGTTTCACGTCGTCGCCCATGCGTCCAAGGCGCTTGATACGGTCCGGCGCCAACAACAGAAAGCCGACCCAGAACTTAAAGGGATGCGCTGGACACTGCTTAAGGACGCCAACAAGCTGAACCTTGCGCAATTGACGGACCTCGAGGCCCTTCTCGGGCAGTACACCACCAAGCGAACGGCCCGCGCCTGGTTGTATCGCGAGCAGTTGCGCGAGATTCTCGAACGCAAGCAAATTCATGTCGTCTCCGAATTGTTGCGGCAGTGGTGCACCAACGTCATGCGTTCGAAAGTCGAACCGATGAAGGAGGTCGCACGATTGATTCGCCGACACTTTGACGGCATCGTTGCGTGGACCCAGACCCGACAGACCAACGGCTTTATCGAAGCCATCAACGGCTTGTTTCAGGCCGCGAAGCGCAAGGCTCGTGGCTACACGCGCTTCGCAACCATGCGAACGGTGCTGTTTCTTATCGCTGGCAAACTCGACTTCTCCGCATTCAACTCGCATGCCCGCTGAGAGCCATTACCCACTTCATTTTCAAAAGAGCCAAAAAACGCTTCCGGGACTCACGTTGCAACGTGAGCCAGGAAGCGTCGAAGGGTGACCGGACTGCGAATGTTTATTGGCTACAGCGCGAGATATCCGCCGTCGACGGCGATTTCCGCCCCAGTAACGAATGAAGACTGATCGGAGAGCAACCAAACCACGGCGTCTCCGACCTCGTGGGGCGACCCGAGACGGCCGATTGGATGTCGCGACTCGAGCTGAGGCAAAAGGTCCGAGAACTGCGGCTGACTAATGAGCGACTCAATCATCGGCGTGCGGATAATGCCCGGTAAGACCGCGTTCACACGAATACCGCGAGCACCGTATTCGACCGCCGCGCTTTTCGTGACGCCGAGAACCGCAGCCTTGGATGCGCAGTATTCCGCCGCGTTCGGAATCGCCACACGGCCGAGACCCGACGACGTATTGACGATTGCGCCGCCGCCCGACTTCAGCATCGCAGCGATCTCATGCTTGAGGCAGAGGAAGACGCCCTTCAGGTTAACGTCCATCACGACGTCCCACTGCTCCTCGGTCATCTCATGCAGCGCCGCATTACGCTGTTCGACGCCCGCGTTGTTGAACGCCCCGTGAATGCGTCCGAACTTGGTCACGGCACGCTCGACCAGCGCCGCAACGTCGGGTTCCCGCGCCACGTTCGTCTTGACGGCCATTACCTGCACGCCAGAGCGCTTCAGGTACTCCGCGGTTTCCTGCAGGCCCTCTTCATCGAGATCGGCCAGCGCGAGTGAAGCGCCCGCCTCGCCCAATGCGTACGCCGCCGCACGCCCGATCCCACGCGCGGCGCCCGTGACGATGATCGCCTTGCCATCCAATGGATGTTGCATTTCATCCTCCGGGTTAACGGGCTAGTGCATCTGAGGAGCAAAGACAGGGGAGAGGTCGGTATAAATGCGGTAATCGTCGATGCGGCCGTCCTCGGCATGATGCAGGATCACGGAGCACGGCACTTCGATAGCACCGCCATCGTGCCGGGTGTAGACCGTTCTGAAGCGCAATACGGTCGTTTCATCGATTTCCCATTTGCCCGTCATTTCGTGATTTAGTCCGGCAATGCTCGCGTAGAAGCCGCTGACACCCTCCTCCACCTCACGCTTTCCCTTCAACGGCGTGGCATTGGCGAACTGGAATACCACGTCATCTGCGAGATTCGAGAGGAAGCCTTGCACGTTCTTCGCGTCGATATCGGTGAACATTGCTTCGATATTGCAGCGCATATCTGTCTCCTTTCTTGTAATTGCTTGCCGCGGTCGGGCGATCGTTCAAACCTGCGTTGTAGCATCCTCGCGAATGCGTCGCAGCGTGGTGCGAACGGCGTCTAGGTAGGCTTGCTCCATGCCTGCTGCGAATTCCGCTTCCTTCTTACTACCCGGCTCCTCGCCCTCGAGCACAATATCGAACGTGAAGCGCAGCGATAGCGTGCCGTCGGCATCTTCCTCAATGATGTTCTTGATCTGTCCTTTCGCATGTCCCGAGAGGCGGACGAACTCGACGCGCTCCTGCGGGAAGAACAGGATCAGCTCGCGCAGGGTTTCCCCATGGAGCACGACTTCACGAATTAAACGGTCCGGCTTCTGTTCGACGATGTCGCACTTCTCGATGGCTTCAACGTATGGCACGGCGTTCTCCGCCTTGCGGACCAGACCTTCCCACACTTGCTGACGATTGAGACGAACCTTTTCGGAACCGTCTGCAGGATTGACTTCCAGCTTGCGGCTGACGCTGATCATTACTGTCTCCTTTGAGCGAAATATGGTTCTGCAGCGATGGACACGTTCCATGCACTGGATTTGATTCTAGGTGGGCCATGCTGGAACAACCATTGGCATGGCCAATATTCAGCTATCGATCTCATTTATTCGCGACTTGTGTGGTTATTCGGCTCCACGGCACCATCCCGGCTTGCATCTTCGGCTCGTATAAACGGCATCGAACGTGCGCTATCAACCTCGTTATATGGACTCGTCAATCAAGCGCTTCGACAATCATTACATCGCCGCATCGCAAGACTGCTACTTCGAGTGCGACCGGCCGATACAGACATAGAACGAAATAGATCAAGAGACACATCATCAAAGTGAAGCTGGAATAGAACGCTCAGCCACTTCGCTTCTGAAACAGGAGAACACATGTCAGCGTCCCAATCCGGGCAGCTGAAGACGGTTGCGATCACCGGCGCCGCGTCCGGTATCGGTGCGCACACCGCTCGTCTGCTTATCGCACAGGATATCGAGGTCATTGCACTCGATCGTCACGCACCCGACTTCGACGTCACCCGTTTCATCCAGATCGATCTTGCCGACCCGCTGTCGATCGACGCCGCCGCCGCTCAATTGCCCGGCACGCTCGACGGGTTGTGTAACGTCGCGGGCGTTCCCGGCAATGCGGGAGGCGACATCGTTGCCCGTGTGAACTATCTCGGCCTGCGCCGGCTCACTGAAGCCGTATTGCCGAAGCTCCGCGCAGACGGCTCCATCGTCAATGTGGCTTCTACGGCCGGCCAAAACTGGCAGGCGCGGCGCGCGCTTCACGTCGAGCTCGCGGCCACCCGCGACTTCACGGAAGGTCTGCAGTGGCTCGAACAGCATCCGGTCCCGGACGCGGGCGCCTACGCGTACTTCAAGGAAGCGCTGATCGTCTGGACCATGGCGCGCGCCACGACCCTGCGCAGTGCCGCTGGCATCCGCATGAACTGCATCAGCCCGGGGCCGACCGACACGCCGATCCTGAAGGACTTCCGTGCATCACTCGGTGCCGCGAACGTCGACGACGCGATTCGCCGTGCAGGCGGGGTCGGCACGCCGGAAGCGATGGCGCCCGCAATTGTCTTCCTGCTGCAAGCGCAAAGCGCCTGGATCAATGGCGTGAATCTGCCGGTCGACGGGGGCTTGGTCGCCTCCCGCATTCTCGACCCCGTCTGAGGTTGCTCCCTCCTGTCGCCTAATCACTCTAATCAAGGTTGAAAAGAATGTTCCTCAAGAATTCATGGTATGTGGCTGGCTGGAGCAACGAGATCCAGCGCTCTCTGACGCAACGCTGGATTATCGGCGAGCCGCTCGTGCTGTATCGCACCCAGGCAGGCAAGGTTGTCGCGTTGATGGACCGCTGCCCGCACCGGCGCGCGGCGCTCTCCAAGGGCAATCTGATTGGCGATACCGTGCAATGCGGCTATCACGGCGTCACGCTCGATTGCAGCGGCGCGTGCGTGGCCATTCCGGGCCAGCAGCAGATTCCTCCTTCCATGAAGGTCCGCACTTATCCGGTGGTCGAAAAGTGGCAATGGATCTGGGTCTGGATGGGCGATCCCGAGGCCGCAGATGAATCGCTGATTCCTGATTTCCGCTACAACAGCGAGCCGGGCTGGGTTTCGACCGGCGGTTGCATCGACGTGAAGGCGAACTATCAGCTTCTCACCGACAACCTGCTAGACCTCACCCACGAGACGTATGTGCATACGCGGACCATCGGTACCAACGAGATTGTTGAAACGCCGATGACACAGCGTGTCGAGGGCAACGAAGTGCATGTGCAACGAATCATCAAGAACGCCCCGCCGCCGCCCCTGTTCTCGCGCGTTCGCAAGCTCGGGGGCAACATCGACCGCTGGCAGGTCATTCGCTTCCAGCCGCCGGCGAGCGTGACCATCGATGCGCGCGCCTATCCGGCAGGCACCGACGATCTCGAACGCGGCTTGCGCTGGTTCTCCGTCAACACGATCACGCCCGTCGACGCGCGCACGAGCAAGTACTACTGGACCATTACGCGCTGCTTCGCCCAGGACGACGCGGAGGTCACGAAGACGATTCATGACTCGATCTACACCACGTTCATGGAAGACGTCGAGGTTTTGGAAGCTCAGCAGATCATGATCGACACCGACGATTCGATGAAGGCCGAAGTTGGCGTGCGCGCGGACGGCGGCTCGGTTGCGGCACGCCGGATCGTCGAGAAGCTGGTGAAGCAGCAATCGACCGCGCTGGCGTCGTGAGCGGGCCGCGTCAGTCAGGCGGCGGTTAGGTGATACCCGGGAGTAAAGCGTATGAAAGACAGTCAACAGCTAGTCGTCTCCGAAGTGCTGCAGGCGACGGCTCGCATCCGCCGCTTTGTTCTGCGCCATCCGCAGGGCGATGCGTTGCCCGCCTTCGAGGCAGGCGCGCATCTCGACGTATCGATTCCCCTCGCGACCGGCGAGCTGGCGGTGCGATCGTATTCCATCGCGAGTTCGCCCGCGGACCGCAGCCACTATCTGCTTGGCGTCTTACGCGAGGACGCGGGAAAGGGCGGGTCCGCTGCGATGCACGGACGCGTGCAGGCCGGGCAGCTGTTGACGTGCAGCCTTCCGAAGAATCACTTTCCGCTCGTGCCGGAATCGCCCCATTATCTTTTGGTAGCAGGTGGCATAGGCATTACGCCGATCCTTTCAATGGTGCATGTCCTTGCCGCCCAGGCGCGCACGTTCAGCATCCACTATTGCGTGCGCAGCGCAGATGACGCGGCGTTCGTCGACGAATTGAAGGCCCTTGCCGGCGACAAGCTGACACTCCATTGCGACGGCGGTGACCCCACCCGTGGCGTGGACCTTGATCTCCTGCTGAGCAATGCGCCTGCGGGCGCGGACGTCTATGTATGCGGTCCCCGCGGACTGAACGAAGCCGTAATCGGCGCGGCACGGCGTGCGCATTGGCCGGACGAACGAATCCACTTCGAGTTCTTCGGCGCAGCGGCCCCCGCCGACGGTGACGCCGCCTTTCGAGTCGTGCTTCAGCAAAGCGGGCAGACGGTCGAGGTAGCAAGCGACGAGTCGATTCTCGATGCGCTAATCCGCCAGGGGGTCGAACCGATTTACGACTGCAAGCGGGGCGAATGCGGCCTATGCGCGACTACGGTCATCGAAGGCGAGGTCGACCATCGCGATTACGTGCTTTCTCCCGATGACAAAACCAGCCGCAAGCAAATGTGCGTGTGCGTGTCCCGGGCACGGTGCGGCGACCTGACACTGGACTTGTAATCAAGGAAACAATGAAATCGAACCATCAAACTCTGTTGCGCGACCGCGCTTATGTTGGTGGCGAATGGGTCGCCGCCCTGAGCGGCGAGACCTTCGAGGTCCGCAACCCAGCCACCGGCGAACTCGTCGGCACCGTGCCACACATGTCGGCCGAGGATGTCGAGTACGCCATCACGAGCGCGCAACGGGCATTCGACGAGTGGAGCGAGCGCACGGCCACAGAGCGTGCCGGGCCGCTTAGAAAGTGGGCGCGTCTCATTGTTGACCATGCGGACGAACTCGCAGCAATCCTGACGAGCGAACAGGGCAAGCCGTTGTCGGATGCGAAGAACGAGGTGATTTTCGCAGCGTCCTTCGTCGAATGGTTCGCGGAAGAAGCGCGTCGGACCTACGGCGACACTATTCCTGCTGCGCGCCGCAACATGAGTTTCACGACGGTGAAGGAGCCGATCGGCGTGACCGCGGGCATCACGCCGTGGAACCTGCCCTCTGCGATGGTTACCCGCAAGGCCGCGCCCGCGCTCGCCGCTGGCTGCACGATGGTGCTCAAACCCGCCGAGCACACGCCGCTGTCCGCACTCGCGCTGTGCGCACTCGCTGAACGCGCGGGGATTCCGCCAGGCGTGCTCAACGTCGTCACTGCTGACCGCAGCGCGGCCGAGGCGATCGGACGGACGCTGACCTCCAGCGAGGCAGTTGGCAAATTGAGCTTCACGGGATCGACCTCAGTTGGCAAGATCCTCTCCGCGCAATGCGCGGCGACGATGAAACGGGTATCGCTCGAACTCGGCGGCAATTCGCCGTTCATCGTTTTTGCCGATGCCGACCTCGACGTCGCCGTGTCCAGCGCACTGTTCGCCAAGTTCCGCAATGCTGGCCAGACGTGCATCGCGCCGAATCGCTTTCTGGTCGAGGCTTCTGTGCACGACGAGTTCGTCGCGCGCATGCTCAAGGCGATGGAATCGCTCAAACTTGGCGACGGCACGGAGGCTGGCGTTACGCTCGGCCCGGTCATCAGCGAGGAGGCGCTTCGCAAGATCGAGCGGCATGTCGAAAACGCGCTGGAACTCGGTGCATCTCTTCTTGCCGGCGGCAAGCGTGCTCAGCGCAAGGGCCACTTCTTCGAGCCCACCCTGATGAGCGGCATCACCGAGTCCATGGCGATGTCGTGCAAGGAGACCTTCGGGCCAGTGCTGGCACTCGCCACTTTCAGCGACGAGCGCGAATTGATCGCACGCGCCAATGCCACGCGCATGGGCCTCGCATCCTACCTGTTCAGCCGTGACGCTTCGCGCATCCACCGCGTGTCCCGTGCATTGCACGCGGGCATCGTCGGCATCAATACTGGCATGATCGCAACCGAAGTCGCACCGTTCGGCGGTTACAAGGAATCAGGGGTTGGCCGGGAAGGTGCGCGTGAAGGCATCGACGAGTTCATGGAGACAAAGTTCCTCTGCCAAGCATTCTCCGCGTGACGCCATTCGATAGCCCGCAGCAAGACGCATCGCTAAGCACTTCTAGCTCGTTGAACAACCATGCCATGGGTGCACTGCACCCATGGCTTAGGCCTGGTAGCGAGGTTCGTCACCCATGTCTGACGGCTGGAAGGGCTTGGCAAGAACTTCGAGGTCGCGGTCGCCTGACATCTCTCGGCCACCTGACATCGGTTTTGAGATTTCCTTGCGAAAGAGGTCGACAATCAACGACCGGAACCAGCGATTTGCTGGGTCGTGATGGTAACGGTCGTGCCAGTACAGCGCGATCTCGAACGCTTCCAGCCCGAGAGGCTCGGGCCGGTACGTCAATGGAAAATGACGGCTCAACGTGGCGGCGAGGATCTCGGGCGCTACCCAGATGAGATCCGAACTCAGTAGGCAATGTGGCGCGGCAAGGTACTGCGGGATGCGCACTTTTATGCGGTTCTTGGCCCCTGCTTCGAATAATGCCCGTTCGAGCAACAGATGCCCGCTGCCGCCGTATTCGACCAGCAAATGATCGAGCTGACCGAATGCATGCGCATCCAGCGTTCCGTGTGCGAGCGGATGACCTTTTCGCATCACGCAGACATAACGTTGCTTGAAAAGCGGTTTGCGGTGAATGTCCTGCTCAAGCGTCGGCAGATAACCCACCGCCACATCGATCCGCCCGTTACCGAGCGCTGGAATCGTGTCTTCGATGCGCGTGAACATCGTATGCAGTTTGATGTCGGGCGCTGTACGTTGGAGCTCTCGATATAGCATCGGCAATAGGACGACCTCGCCGATGTCGCGTGTCCTAATGGTGAACGTTCGATCTGATTTCTCGGGCCGAAAGGGCTGTGGCACGCCTGTCGTGCCGCGCACAAGGTTGAGCGATTCGATCAATGGCCCGGCTAGCTCCAGCGCCACTGCGGTCGGCTCCATCCGCCTTCCGACAAGCACAAAAAGCTTGTCTCCGTACGTTTCCCGTAACCGTTTGAGCGACGCACTGACGGCGGCCTGCGTCAGCCCGAGATTCTCGGCCGCTGCCGTGACGGACCGATCACGCCACATGGCCTCGAAAACGTAAAGCAAATTGAGGTCTTTCATTTCTGCCAGCTGTCTCTCACTTGAAATGCTCGACTCGTTGCAGCTATTAATCCAGTTTATAGACGACCGGTAGCAGGCATGCACTGGGGTTTACACGTCTGCGCCGAAGTTCCCGTTCAGAACGGCCCTCGGCGGGCTATAAATCACATTTATCCATTTGAATAAGCGCCACTTCCTCGACGGCGTTCAACCTCACGATCAGAATTTCGTCAAACACATCAGATCGATAAAGAAGGAGACAGCGGCATGAAGACAGTGGGAATGATCGGCCTAGGGCAACTCGGCCTCCCCGTTGCGTCCAATCTGGTCCAGGCCGGAGCGCGTGTGCTGGGCGTTGCACGTGGCAGCATGGAGGAATTCCGCAATATAGGCGGCGTTGCCGTTGCAGATCCTGCGACGCTTCTGCGCGACGCAGACATCGTGCTGCTCTGTCTGCCTGGCGAGGAGGCGCAGCTTGAGGTACTCGGCGGCGAGCACGGACTCCTGGAAGCGGGCGTGCGAGGCAAGATTGTCGTCGAGCTCGGCACGTACAGCCTTGCATTCAAGCTCGAGATGCAACAGCGCCTGCGGGACGCCGGCCTTGATTTGCTCGAATGCGAAGTGAGCGGCTCACCGCCGATGGTGCTGCAGAAGAAGGCGGCACTCTTCGTCGGCGGATCACAGGAACTCTACGCCCGCTGCAAGGACGTGCTCGATCTGATCGCGCCGACCCAGTTCCACCTCGGACCGATCGGCGCCGCGCTGAGCATGAAGCTGATCGCGAATGCGCTCCTCGCAGTGCATACCCTCGCGGCCGCTGAAGCGATGAATCTCGGCGTGCGCGCGGGCATCGATCCGCATGTGCTGGTGGAGGCGATCGGCAAAAGCGCGGGCGCCTCGACCATGTTCAACATCCGCGCTCCGATGATGGCGGACCGGCGCTTTGAGCCCGCGCCAGGCCCCTTCACGGCGTTGGAGAAGTATTTACATCTTGCCTCTGAAATGGCGGGCGAGACCGGCAGCGCCATGCCGCTCTTTTCAGCCGCTGCACCGTACTTTCGCCGTGCCGTCGATCAGGGCATCGGGCAGAAGGACATCTCAGCGGTCATCACATTACTCGAGCAAGAGTCCAGAAACGCGTGAGGATATTTCATGATCATCGAGCAACGAACCTACACCCTTAAGCCCGGAACCGTGCAACCGTTCCTCGCGCTCTATCAGTCCGACGGACTTGACGTGCAAGCCCAAGCGCTCGGCAACCTGGTCGGGTATTTCGTCACAGAGACCGGCGAGCTTAACCGTGTCGTACAGCTGTGGGGCTTCGAGACCTTCGAGGACCGCCTTCAACGCCGCCGGGCGCTGTCGCAGTCCGAGGCGTGGCGGGCTTTTCTCACAAAAGCCGGGTCATATGTAATCGAACAGCGCAGCGAACTGCTGATGCCTGCGCCCTTCTCTCCTATCCGCTGAGGCCGACATGATCCACAGCCTGAACCACATAGGACTGATCGTTCCTTCGCTCGAAATCGGTCGAGCTTTCTATGAATGCGCCGGCCTCGAGACCCGCATGTCCGAAGGCCATCTGGTTTGTCGTTGCGAAGGTCGCGACCAGGACCAAGTCCGTCTCATTCAAGGTCCGAAGAAGCGCCTCGCTTATGTATCGTTCGGCACGCCAAAGGGTGGCCTTGCCGAACTCCGCGCGCGGCTCGAAGCGGCTGACGTTCAACTGCACGATGCGCCTTTTGCCGTGCCCTTCGACGGCATCTGGTTCAAGGATCCGGACGGCGACTGGATCAACGTGCAGGAGGCCGACGATGTGCCCTCGACGTTGCCCGCCCCGGTAGAAGTGAATTCACCGCAGCGCTACCGTCGTCTCGGCGTGCGGGCATGTGATGCAACGTCGTCGCAAAAGCGCACGCGTCCGCGCCGTCTCGGGCACCTCATCAAGTTCTCGCCGGACGTCGACCGTGCCGTACGTTTCTATACCGACGTGCTCGGCCTGCTGATTTCCGACCGTGCTTTGGACATCATCGCGTTCATGCGCTCGCCATTCGGTGGGGATCATCATATGCTCGGCATCGCCAAATCGTCGCATACCGGCTTACATCACATGAGCTTCGAGGTGAGCGACATCGACGAGATCGAAATGGGCGCTCAGCACTTGCTCGCCTCCGGATACCGCGACGGATATGGCCTCGGACGGCACGGCGCCGGATCGAACTACTTTCACTACATTCGCGACCCGTGGAACAGCATGATCGAATACTTTTGGGATATCGACGTGATTCCCGAAGGCGCGGACTGGACACCGATGGGTTCGACGGAGAATGAAGTACGGGCCGTACTCGAAGCAGTCTGGTCGGGCATGCCGGCGCCCAAGGAATTCATCATGAACTTTGAAGAACCCGATTGATCGCGCTGTCTTGCGTCCCCCACGACTGTCACCTGAATCTTCGAAGCGACCATGAGCGACCTTCAGACCGTTCTGCGAAACATGCTCAACAAGACGTTCTACGTTGCGTTGCGCAAGCCACTCGATCTTAAGCGCGTGGCCGATGTGCTACCGCGCCATATCGAGTGGATGCTTGAGGCCGAGCGTACCGGCGAAGTCTTCCTCTCGGGGCCGTTCACCGGCGACGGCCCGCCCGGTTCGCAAGGGGGCATGAGCATACTGCGCGCGCCGTCGATCGAGGAAGCGCAGCGCCTTATTGCACAAGATCCCTTCATCGCCGAAGGCGTGTTCGAAGCGGAGTTGAGGCCGTGGCTTTTGATGGAAGGAAGCCTCAACTGCACGATCACCCTGTCAAACCAGAGAGCCGGCATCGACTGAGAGCATGTGATGACTTATCAGCTTTTCACCTACATCGACTCGTCAGGCGCCACCTGTCCGGGTCTCCTGCATCGCGGACAACACTTCAGCCTCCGGGCCCTCAACTCTGCATGGGCAGGTCCTGCGCTCTTTGATCGCTCGGACGCCGGTATCGATGAACTGATCGGAAACTGGGCGGGCGCTCATGCGCAACTGGAGGCCCTGGTCCAGGCGTTGGACAACGCCGCCTTTGACAGTGCGCCCGCGCGGCTTCAGGCGGACGCCCTCTCGTTCGACGCACCGGTCACCCGCCCCGGTGTCATTTACGCATGCGGCGCAAACTATCGGGACCACGTGGAGGCCATGGCGCGCGCATTCAACATGCGCATCACGCTCGACCCACGCGGGGACGGCATTCCGCCCTGGCATTTCATCAAAGCCGGACGCGGCACGCTAGCGGGTCACCGCCAGAAAGTCAGGTATCCGGGCCACACGCAGTTGCTGGACTGGGAAGCGGAGCTCGCAGTGATCATCGGCAAGCGCGCGGACAACGTCGCGGTCGAAAACGCCCTAGACTACGTGGCGGGCTACAGCATCGCGAACGATCTATCGGCGCGGGATAACCTTAAGCGCGACAAGGTGGACGAATCGTCGCCGTTCCGTTTCGACTGGATCGGCCACAAGTGCTTTACCGGCGCATGTCCTCTCGGACCTTACTTCACGCCAGCCCAGTTCGTGGCATCGCCGGAAAAGCTCGGCATCAAGCTCTGGCTCAACGATGCGATCAAGCAGGACTCGAATACGTCAAATCATCTCTACTCCGTGGCCGACCAGATTGCTTACCTGAGCCAGCGGATGACGTTGTTTCCCGGCGATATTCTGTTGACCGGCACCCCGGCCGGCGTTGGCATGGAAACTGGGACGTTCCTCAAGCGCGGCGACGTCATGAAGGTATGGATCGAGGCGCTCGGCGAACTCGAGACGACAATCGTCTGATAATACTACGCGGACTGCGTCAATCTGGCGCCTCCGCATTTATGTGGCCGACATTTCGTGCCTGCGCCGTAAATCGAACATCCGATCCGTGCGGCGAACCTCGCATCACGCTAGCGGCAGCTGCCGCGATATGGAGAGATCGATGAACGACTGGAAACATTCCCTGCGAAAGACAGTTGAGTATTGGCTTTCGCCGTCCCCTGCTGCGCTCGTGCGCATACTGCGGTTTAAGAATCGTGGACGCACGAACGAGTGCTTCGTGAAGGTCATAACCTCGGAAAGCGGCAGGGCTGCGGAAATGTACTTCTTTCGGCACGATGACGGCACCTGGCGCGTCTTCCCACCGCGCCGCTCATTCCCATCTCTGACCTATCCCAGATTCGCGTAGCGCCGGACCCGCGGACGCCTCACCCGGTACAGCATGCTCGTTTTACAGGGATTCCATATGGATTTCCTGGTCAAGCCGACCACAGTCGATTTGGCCGCTTCATGTTGTACCCCGCTTTTCTTTGAGGTCTGGTGTGTAGAGCGCTATAACCGCCTGCGACTCTTGGTCTGAAGGAGCCGGAGCGTCGATGTGAGCGCGGTCGAATCAATACTGTATCGTCGCGGGTCGTTACGGGCTTCCATCCGGGCGCCGATATTTGGGTGCGCAATCGGAAGTCGATAACTCATCGAGGCCTTTCCGCCGTAGCAGCCTTTCCACCGCTTGCGTCTGTTCGCCTTTCAGAGTTGAACAGGCTCAATGAGACCGCTGCGGCGACGAGTTCACAGGCGGCGAAGAGGCCCAAGGCCATCTCAAATCCATGGGCGAGGATCACGCCGAAGAGCAGACTACCGAGGCCGAATCCGACGAACAACGTGAAGACGTTGAGCCCCATTGCTTGTCCCGGGCGTTGACCGCCAAGAGAAGTAACAATGCCGCCGAAAAGCGGCTGCGTCATGTCATATCCGAGCGAAAGGATCATCGCGACGAGCGGAATTGCCTGCACTGGCACGCTCATGCAAAGGGCAGCCGCTCCCAGCGCGCTCAGGGCCAGACCGAGCGGAACGATGCGCGCGCGGCCATACCGGTCCGCCAGCCGTCCGATAAACGGCCCCAGCAGGAAACCGGGAACCCCGTATCCGAGCAAGGCGAGGCCGACATGCACGGCATCAAGTCGATAGCGCTGTTCCAGATATACCGCGAGCCAAGTAAAGACGCCGGAGTGAAACATCGAGTTCACCAGCACATAGCCGTAGGTGCGTCGAGCGCGAGCATTGCGGAGCAGCTGCCTGTATCCAGAAAAAACGTCGGGAAGCTGTATGGTTTGTGGTGGCGTCGCCGCTGCAAGGAATCTGCGATAAGGAAGCAGCACAAGCAGAAGCATGGCGCCGACAAGTCCCACCATGACGAACAGTCCGCGCCAGCCAATGAGCGGCATGAGCAAGGCACCGCAGGGGGAACCGAACGCCATGCCACCTGCCATCGCGCCAAAAAGCCAGCCTAGCGGGCGCCCACGCTGTTCGTAGGGAAAGGCGCGGCCGACTAGGACGAGTGCAAGAGGCACGACGCCGCCTGCGCCGAGGCCCGTCGCGATTCGCCAGGCCGCAAGCTGATCGACACTCGTTGCGCTCGCGCTCAGGAGCGTGAGTCCTGCGAACGCGGCGAGCGACCCGTACAACACGCGATGGATGCCGGCCCAATCCGCAACCAAGCCGTAGATCAACGTCGCGACACCGTACGGAATAAGATAGGCCGGCACGATGTGAGCGACAGCTGTTTGTGGTGCCGCGAAGATGTGCGAAAGCGCTGGCACGATAGGGGCAACCATGTAAGCCTGGAAGAAGATCACGAACGTGACACCGGCCAGCCTTCGTAGCAAAGCTTCACGTTCGACGGGAGATCGTACATAGGAGGCAGTGTTCATGACGATGAGACTCCTGCATGGTTGCGGCGGGGGCAGGCTCTTACAGACCCAGATCGCTCAGTCCGGGGTGGTCGTCGGGTCTGCGCCCTAGCGGCCAGAAGAACTTCCGTTCACTCTCCTTGATGGGCAGGTCGTTAATGCAGGCATAGCGGTGATGCATAAGCCCGTCGGCGCCGAATTCCCAGTTTTCGTTGCCGTAAGAGCGATACCAGTTCTGCGCGTCGTCGTGCCACTCGTATGCAAAGCGAACGGCAATGCGTGCGCCCTCATATGCCCACAATTCCTTGATAAGACGGTAGTCGAGCTCGCGTTGCCATTTGCGCGTAAGCAGTGCCACGATCGCAGTGCGACCCGTAGCGAACTCTGCTCGATTGCGCCACACGCTGTCCGCGCTGTACGCAAACGATACCTTCTCAGGATTGCGCGAATTCCATCCGTCCTCTGCAAGACGCACCTTCTCAATGGCGGTTTCCAGCGAAAAGGGCGGAAACGGCGGCCGCGCTGCGTCGACATCTTTCATGATCAATTCCTTTCTAAGGGTGAGGACTTGAGGCTAGTCGCTAAGGGACGAGCAGTATTGTCAAACGTCGAGCAGCAGACGATCCCCACCGCCCGAGCTGGGATGTGCAGGCACGGCGCAGCAGATCAACGCCTCGTCCTCCGGCACCTTGAATTCTGGACTTGCAGTGTAGGCCACTGCGCCTTCAACAATGCGCGTCCGGCAGCTTCCGCAACTGCCGCTCCGGCAACCATAGTCTGGTGCCAAGCCACGTGCTTCGGCCAGTTCAAGCAGAGATCCGGAATCCGGCTGCCAGCGCGCTTCCTTTCCTGTCCTCACGAACGCGACGGGCGTCGGCTTATCTGCCGGTGCGCGCAAGGAAACGCTCAACGTCGCATCGGTGCGCCGTTTAACGCCGGACGGACCGAAGGCTTCCACGTGGATGCGGGCGTCTGCGACGTTGAGGTCGCGCAGCCCGTCATAAATCGACCGCATGAAACCCGCTGGCCCGCACAGATAAAAGTCGTAGTCGTCAAAGGGAAGCGTCGCACGCAGCAAATTCATATCAACACGTCCCGCAACGTCAAAGTCTTCGCCCTCGCGCGCGTCGCTCGGGTCTGACAGCGCGCGCACGACCTTCACTGCACCATCGGCGGAAGCCACTAGACGGCTGATCTCCTCGCTGAACGCACGGTCCTTGATTGAACGCGCCGAGTGTATGAACCACGTCTTGCGAATTCCGCGCTTGCGTAGGCCTTCGTAGACGATGTGACGTAACATGGCGAGCATCGGCGTTACACCAACACCGGCGGCAAGCAACACTGCGGGCCGGCGTTCGAGTGCATCGACCGTGAATTGGCCCGCCGGGGCACGCGCCTCAATCACGTCGCCATTGCGCAAGGTGTCGTGCAGATATGATGAGACGCTTCCTTCTCGCTTCACGCTTATTCGGTAAAAGCCGTCCGACGGCGCACTCGACAATGTGTAATTGCGCGGAATCGGCGTGCCATCGCTCACGATACTGACACGAATCGGCAGATGCTGACCCGCAAGGTGCGGAATCAGCCCAGCACCGTCGATCGGTTCCAAATGAAAGGACCGGATCACTGCGCTTTCGTCGACGATCTTCGCAACCCTGAAAGGGCGCCATGAACGCGCGAGGTCTGAGGCCCTTAGTCGGCTCGCTGCATCATCCCAACTCCCTGTCATAAGCGAGTTGGGCGACCAACCGCTCGTCTGAAACTTCCAGCGCAACGGCAACGCGCCGCGGCGGTGAATCACTCTGCGCGGCTTGAAGCGCCACAGCCTTTCGGCGCCCTGAAAAGCAGCGATCTCTGGCGACTCGAGATCGACCTCTGCGTCGCCTGCCATTTGCAGGACATCGCCGGTTTCGAAGTCGGTGAATAGCAAGCCGGCGCGGGGATTGACCAGAAAATTGCCAAGCGTCGCGAAGAACAGATTGCCAGCGAAGTCGGGAATCGTCAGCACACCGTCATCGCCGATGCGCACAAACCCCGCCTTCCCGCCTCGATGCGAAACATCGACCTGGCGCGCGTCGCCATCGCCTTGATACGAGGCGACAAACAACGTGTCGGCGCTTGTTATCATCTCGTGGGCGCGGTCGTCGATGCGATCGTATTCTATCGGCGCCGTCTCCGAGAAGACATCCGGATCCCGCACGAACTCAAAGTCGCGCAACTGGATGTATTGCGGACAATTGCCGAAACTTTGCACGACTTCAAGATCGAATGCGCGCGCGGCCCGCTGGCGGATCATGCCATTCAGCCGATTGCGTCGGCGAGTGTGCAGCTCGATACCGAGCAGCCCGAGCGCCGCGCCGTCACCGATGCCACCGGCGGCTGGATCATTAGGATCGAACGCGGCATCGATAGAGAGGATCCGATCGGTAGGCGAACGCATGAAGCCCGGTCGCCCGCACCCGTAGGACGCCCACACGTCACCATCGTTTGCTACTGCGCCAACGACGATGAATGGAAGTTGGGAAAAGAAGCTTCGGTGCTGTTCGGGCATGTGATCCCGGACGAAACGCCGGCCCACGCTGTCCATCTTCTGCATTACACCGACCTTCTCTTGTAGTTGTAGTTCGCCCGGATGCCAGGGCGAGCCGATTTGGCTCGATACAGAACTCACGATCTATCTCCTCGATCGAAAATGCGCGTTCGATGTTGCAAGAACCCGTCTCCGCGGCGGGAGCAGTCATGCAGCGGCGGCAAGTCCGACCGGCGTCTTGGCAAATTCGACGAAGCCCGGCAGTGCTTCGATGCGTCGAAGCCACGCATTGACGTTTGGATAGCTGGACAGGTCCACGTTGCCCTCGGGCGCACGCGCGATGTACCCATACAACGCGACGTCAGCGATAGTCGGTTTGGACGTGACGAGGAAGTCACGACCGCTGAGTTCTTCATCGATCAATTTGAGGATACGATGCGCGCGCGCGATGACCTCGTCGGCATTGAATTTGGCACCAAACACGGTGATGAGCCGCGCGGCCGCCGGCCCAAAAGCGATTTCGCCCGCTGCTACCGACAGCCAGCGCTGTACGGCGGCTTCTTCGACCGGATTCTGCGGAAGGAAATCAGTCCTGCCGGACTTGCGCGCGAGATACACCAGAATCGCGTTCGAATCGGCGATCGCCACGTCTCCGTCGACGAGCACCGGAACTTGACCGAAACGGTTCAACTTCAAGAAGTCCGGGGACTTGTGTGCGCCGGCGGCAAGATCGACTTCGACGAGTTCATGGGTAATAGCAAGGAGCGAAATCAGCAGTCGGGCACGGTGAGAATGACCGGACAGCGGATGAACGTACAGTTTCATGGTCGTTTCCTTGAGTTGGCCGCAGTGGGCAGGTGAGCACCATATCGCGCGTAGTAAAAGCCCCGCGTGAGATAGGCAGAGTGAATCTTTGCCGGTCGCACGGAGCGCCCGGGTCCAATGGCTGTTGCTTGGTAGCCGCCGAGGCATAGAACCGCTTTACACGCGGACCTGTACGCAGATGCGACACGTCGAGTGCTCTGACTTAGTGCCTCGACTCTCTCTTCCCTTTTTGCATCGGAAACCGCTTGGGTGAAAGGAGGCTATGCTCAATCACCTGCGCTTTTCGGCCGTCTGTTCGCGTCCAGGTCCTCAATCGTTGGGGTGCAAGAAGCCAGTCTTTTGCTTCTTCGGTAGGCGCGCGTCGCGCCATGACATAAACACGATCGCTTGATCTCAGAGCATCAGAGTCGACAACATTTGAATTCATGCACATCAACGAAGGCGCCGGCGGCCGATCCATTTTGTGCAGGAGCACCCCGCCCGCGCTCGGTGACCGCGAAACCGATATTGAGATAACACATCCCCCCGCTCTTCGGATGAAAAAACGCGGATTATTTAGGCTCGTAAGTCTGCTGAATTTTGTGCCCAACCTCAGCGATAGTCTTTCAAGAACGCACGCTAAACGAGGGGTCGGATTTCAGAATCCCTCTGGACTACGCCGAGCTTGTGAGCGGAGCGCGTTGAGGTAGACCCCTCCCCGTGCGGAATCTCAAGTCGCGGAGTGACGTGAGCTCGATCTCGCGATGCGCAAGCCCCTTGCGCGTCGCCACCTTGAGGGGGACGATCTCAGCACCGCTCGCATCCGAGTGTCAAGGTGCGGACGCTTCATTCGTTCCTTGATCGTCAGGTACATCGACAACATCAAAAGTACGTGCCAGGTGTCGTTCCTCCGTTCGCAGACGTCGGTGTTAGGCACCGGAATGCAAGTGACGGCGCAACGCCAGTGCAGTCAGCCGACCCTGCCATCGTCGTGCCGGAGCTTCAGCACGTTTCTGCATCGCTCTCGGCTCGGCAAGACACTCGCTGATTCCAGGCGAAGCCAGCGACCTGTTCCCCGACCGCACGAAGCAGTTTTTCCTGCTCCGTCAAGGGGTCGCGTACTTCGCTGCCCGGCGGAATGATCGTATTGATTCCTACGCCGAGCGGCGTCGGCCATCCGCGCAACGCATGCACGATCGATCGCAGAGAAGTAAGAGTCAATCCGACTCCTTGCCAACCGCCCGCGCAAACGATGCATCCAACTGGCCGCGCGTCGAGATAGGGACGGCTGTCGTCTCGCAAGTCTTCGAGATAGTCCAGCGCATTCTTCACCAGTCCAGAAAGTCCGCCATGATAAGACGGTGTCGAGACGATGATTCCGTCGCATCGACGGATGAGTTCGACGAGGCGGCGCGCACCGTGATGTGTGGCCGTTACGCCGGGCGCATACATTGGTAATACGAGGTTGTCGCCTGACACCACCTCGACTTCACAGTCTCTGGACCGGGCTTCGTCGACGCTGATTCGCAAGGCTCTCTCCGAGGTAGAGCCGTCACGCAGAGTTCCACCAATACCCAAAATAAAAGGACGTGCCATTTTGAACTCCGTTTTTTCACTGTCTACAGGTTTCGAATTTAATTACAGCCGTCAAACTCCAACACATGCCTGTGCTCGTTTCTCCTTTCTGTGCGGTTCTTTAGCGCACGATTCGATCTTCTGAAAGATTCGTCGCGGAGACAATCAGGGGTATGGAAAGCACGTCAGAATCTGTGGGCGATCATCGCTCTGATGGCTAGCTGCGTAGCGTTGCTGGAAGCCGTCAGACCAGTAATGTTCGCCACTGCTTTCTGTCCCGTCGAATCGATCCCTTCAGCGCGTTGCCACACGCCGACCAAAGTGAGATCGGTTCTCTTCGACAGCGAATAGATCGCGCCGAGATCGACCTGGTGATATCGCGCCGTGTCCGCATCGGTAAAATCGTACGATCCGGCCAACGCCAGCGATGGCGTCAGTCGATACAACGAGTTGATTTCGTAGCTGTTGATCCGTACCTGCGGTTCCCGATACGGGATACCGGCGATCGGACGGATATCGACGAAGCGGGTGTTCGTGTAGACAAGTCCGACCTTTCCGTCACCTATCTTGTATGTGAATGCAGCGCCGAAGATCTGCAAGGATGCAGCTGACGCATAGCCTCGGTAAACCGGACTCGTTACCGGTGAGCTGTAACCAGGCGAGCCGGGAGACACGCTGCCGTCGAACGCGGTGACCGACGGATTGTTCAAATTGGCGAAGGCAACCGCCGCTTTAACCGGGCCTGTTTGATAGTCGACTCCGAAGCTGTACACGCGGTTGTTGCCAAAGTTTCCTGGCGTTCCGCCGGGAGCAAACACGCCTTCGACCGCGACGCCGCCCAACCGGGGACTTGCGTACTTTATTGCGTTGTTTATCCGGGCTGTGGCGTTCATGTTGTCGAAGTCGCCGGGATGCGATCCAAAGAATCCCCACTGCGCCGTCGCACTCGATAGCCCGATATACTCGAACACCGGCTCGTACTGACGGCCGAGCGTCAATCCACCAAAGGGCCCAGTCAAGCCAACATAAGCCTGACGACCGAACATTCGCCCCCCTTGAGAGAGCTTCCCGTTGTTCGGGTCAAATCCATTCTCCAGCGTGAAGACAGCCTTGATTCCTGCACCGAGCTCCTCCTCACCGCGCAAGCCCCATCGGCTGGGATTCGTCAACGCCGTAGCGGTTTGAAATACCGACGATCCCTTCTGATTACTCGTATAGACAAAGCCCTCGAAGACCAGACCGTACAAAGTTACGGCGCTTTGTGCATGTGCCGAGCTTGCCAACAAGGAACACGTTATCAGGGTTAGGGCTTTCCTCACCGACTGTCTCCATATTTTCTGTAGCGAGTCGCTCGTAAGGGACTTGTCTTGAGTACCCTTCGATGCCCAGCTGTTTGAATTCACGATAGAAGGAACGTCAGCACCCTTTCGTTGAACACGTCGGGCACGTCGATTTGCGGGCAATGTCCGCCGTCGAGCATCAGGAGCTCGGAACCGCCGATTTGCTTCTGCAACTGCCGCGCGTAGCCGGGCTCACGAAGCGTGTCCTGATGTCCCGCGACGATCAGCGTCGGAATATCGATGCGAGAATAGTCTGGATGCTTGTCCACCAGAGGCCGCGCCGCGCGCACTGGCGCCTTGAATCGAGCGGCCGCCACGCACTCCCAGGCGCCCTTCTCGATTGACAAGGCGTGACGCCGCTTGATATATCCGAGGTCGTTGCGCAGCGAAGGACGCTTGATGAGCACGTCGACCATGCGGTGCATTGCTTCCTCCGAACCGTCATAGTCGGTCAGCACTTTGCGATCGTCGTTCTCCGGGACGTGCCCTCCGCCGCTGACCAGGATCATGCGATCGATCGGCCAACGCTTGTCATCGCTCGCGGCAACATTGACGAGGACAGTGCCGCCCATGGAATTGCCCATGAAATGAGCGCGCTCTACCCCGATCTGCCGAAGAAAGGCGCTCATGTGGTTCACCCTGGCGTTCCACATGTCTTCGAAGAAAAATACCTTTTCGCTTTGACCAAAGCCGAGCCAATCGGGCGCGATCACGCGGAAATGTTCTGCCAGCCTGTCGAAGTTCCATTCCCAGCTCAACGCGCCACAGGCACCGAACTCCCCGCTATGAAGAAGAACCAAGGCCGGTCCCTTGCCCCCTTCGAGGTAGTGCGTCTTGAGCCCATTGACCGTCTCGAACCGGCTTTGGGCACTTTGCATTGGAGACATGTATTGCAAATCCGTAGATTGGTAAGAAGCGACCATGAACAGTTCTAGACGAGCGGCGGCGAACCATTGAGCCGGCACTCGGACCCGACAGGTTCACCACCAACACCGTTGCTGCTTACGTGCCTGCCTGTTCGAGCTCACGAGAGACAGTGATGCGCGACGCCGAGCGCTGCTTGAGGCGAGGCAATACTTCCTTGCCAAACAGAGTCAGGTTGTCCACCGTGTCGGCATGTGAGAGCGACGCGGCATGGCCCATCATGAGAAGGTTGCCGAGGCCGCCTACGTCGTCATCGAAAGCGGCGATCTGCTCATACACCTCATCCGGCGTGCCGACGAACATCGCACCGGCATCGATGAGTTCTTCGATCGAGCCGCTATGAACATCGACCGCTTTGCCGGATGCTGACTTCGCGGTGCGCTTTCCATTCGCCCGCATCATGCGCGCACTGTCGGCCGCTGACATATAACCGGGCGGATTGTCGAATGGCTCGGCAACCAGCGCCGAGGTTCGCAGGTAATTCACGAGGATCCGTGCGCGCTGCATGGCTTTGTCATGCGTATCAGCGACGGCGACGATCCCGAGGTAGGCGAAGCGATCCGCAGAAGGCGTGGCATGTCCGAGCTCGGCCGCAACCTCCCGGTAGTAGTCGAACATGCCTGCCGTCTGCTTTCCGCTCAGGAACGTGGCGAAGACGTGTCCGCGCGACGCAATATCGCGGATGTTGCTTCGGCTTCGTCCGGAGATCCAGACCGGCGGGTGCGGATCCTGGTAAGGTCGAGGCCAGACGTTGACATTGCGCGCCTGGAAATGCTTTCCCTGCCAGTTGAAGGGGCCGTCCCGCGTGCTCAGCGCCTTCAAGATCAAGTCGTGCGCTTCCCAGAAACGGTCGGTCATGCCGACAGCGGATTTCTGCGTGACACCGAGTTCGTAAGGGACACCTCTGACGAAGCCCATTTCCAGCCGGCCGTGGGAGATCACGTCGATCATCGCGAGTTCCTCCGCGATTCGTACCGGATCCAGCCGATTGGCGATCGGATAACCGAGCGTGAGCAGGCGGGCGCGTTTCGTTTGTCTTGCTAGAATCGATAACGTGACGCCAGCGACGGATGACAAGCAGGTGGCCGTGGCGTGATGCTCGTTGACCATAAGGTCGAAGCCGAGTTCATCCGCGAGCATCCATTCGTCGAAGTAGCGAGCATATAAGTCGGCCATCACCGAAGGATCGCACTCGCTATTCGGCAGCGTCACACGCAGCGACGTTGCCTCGGGATTCCAAGCATCGGGGTAAGGCTGCTCGGTGAAATAGAAGACATTCATTATTAACCTCCTTGACGTTTCACTGCTCGATCGACACGGCTGCTTCATGTTGCGACGCGACTCGCTGGACGAAGCTGACGATCTCCCGCGCAACCACGGCAGGCTGTTCGATATGTGGAAAGTGGCCCGCGTCGACGATCTCGCGGTACTCGGCGCACGGCAGCGCTGCAGCAAGCTCACGACCATATGAAGGCGCGGTTATTGCATCATTCGCACCTTGGATAACCAACGTAGGTCTGTCCGCGCGACCCAGTCGCTGCCTGAGTTTAGGGTTGTAAAGGCACGGTAGCCATGCGAATCGCGCGGAAGCCTCGCGGTTCGTGGCAACGGTCAACAGCTCCTCGTCAGTGAGCCGATCCCTCGGCGGAGGCGCGAAGCGAAGATCGAAATAGGCATGTTCGGCGAAGGCCGCTTCCGACATCGAAAACACGTCGGCAATGTCGTTATCTGTCGGGTGTCCGAACTTGACGCCTACTGAGTCGA
Source organism: Caballeronia sp. INML3B (assembly GCF_023631305.1). Lineage (NCBI taxonomy): Bacteria > Pseudomonadati > Pseudomonadota > Betaproteobacteria > Burkholderiales > Burkholderiaceae > Caballeronia > Caballeronia sp. INML3B. The sequence goes on along the minus strand of NZ_JALQDI010000074.1, from coordinate 47,818 downwards.
TCAAAACGACCTGACCGATGCGCTCGACGGACTTCACCGCCATCTCCAACGCGACCCAGCCTCCGAATGAGCTTCCGACCAAAACGACATCTTTTAGATCGAGCTCCCCCAACAGATCGAGATAGAAGTACGCGAGGTCGTCGACCGAATCGAAATCGTCATTGATGGACGACTGATCAAAGCCTGGATGGGACGGTGCGATTACATCGAATGACTCGCTTAGAGCAGTCAGCACGTCCACTGAACTGGCGCGCCCGAGATGCGGATGCAGAAAGAGCAGCACACGGCCATGACCGGCGCGAAGGACATCGATATCAAGTTTGTTGACGGTAAGCCTGCTAGTAGCCATATCTCTCCTTGACAGTATGTGAAATACATTTCACTTAATTCAGAATATGAGCTGCCTGGGATCGACGTCAATGCTCCAAATCCTTAGATTTTGGTCACCAAGCGTCCAATCGCAGGCATCGCCACGGCCCTGTCCAATGAGGCGGAAGAGATTAGTTGACAACGGACGCCACCACACCCTAGGATGAATATATGTGAAATGGCATTTCACATAGTGTTTGTTCGCAACGTAGATCTCACCTCGCACTGCGAACCCGCCAGCGGCATGACACACCCCCCATGCCACTTCAAGCGCGGTGATCGATGAGGGTTCCTATATGAAAACAAGGAGACGATTGTGACGGGACGCACCTTATGTATCGAAGATTTAATCGATGAAGGGAAGATGGGAAAGCGGCATTACCTCATCATTCTTCTCTGCGGTCTTGTCCTCTTCGTCGATGGTTTCGACACGCAGTGCATCAGTTATGCGGTTCCTCACATGGCCGCCCAATGGCAGCTCAAGCGCGCGGAACTCGGTCCGTTATTTTCCGCCGCGCTGATCGGACTGATGGTGGGATTTCTCGTCGTATCGCCACTTTCCCCGCGCATCGGTCACAAGCGACTGATGATCGCCTCTTGGGTCGTGTTCTCGCTGTTCACGCTTGCGACAGCCTTCGCCACCAACGTGTCGGAGGTCATCGCGTTCCGGTTTCTGGCAGGCATCGGCCTAGGTGGTGCCATTCCGAGCGCGATCGCATTAACTTCGGAATACAGTCCGAAAAGGTTTCGTGCCACGGCGGTGATGTTGATTTACTGCTGCTATTCGCTCGGTTTTGTCGCGTCAGGATTCGTTGCTGGCGCCTTGCTGTCGCGCTACCACTGGGGGTCGGTGTTTCTCGTTGGCGGAGTAACACCGCTCGCCCTGACGTATCTTCTTTGGAAATTTCTGCCGGAATCGATCTACTTTGCACTGCGCAAAGGGCGAACCGACACAGTCGAGAAACTTCTGCGCCGCCACTACCCCACCCTGCCCAATATTCGAGGCGCGCGCTTCGTCAACTCGACGACCGAATCTGATCGTATCGGCGTGCTGGGCTTGCTTGGATCGGCCGAGCGCAGAGGCACCATCTGTCTCTGGATACTCGTTTTCCTGAATCTGGGCGTGTTCTACTTCATTCAAAGTTGGCTGCCGACTATGCTTCACTCTTTGAAGTACGCGACAGATTCCATCGTATGGGTAACGACCTTGACTACGATAGGCGGCTTCTGTGCCGCGTTTGTCATCGGGCCGTTGATGGATCGGACCGGGCCCTACCTGACACTCGCCGCGCTTTATCTCGGCGGCGCTGCGTCAATGTTATGGATGGCATCGTCTATCTCGGCAGAACCAAAGGTACTGATGTGCGCAGCGTTTGCAGTTGGCTTTTGCGTAAGCGGCGGACAAAAGGGAACAATCGCGCTCGCGATCCACTTTTATCCCACGGGCTTAAGAGCGACCGGAACAGGCTGGGCCCTTGGCATGGGGCGGCTGGGCGGAATTCTCGGGCCCTTGCTCGCTGGCGTGCTATACAGCGCCCAACTGTCAATCGACGAGATCTTTCGAATCGCGGCGGCTCCAGTGCTCCTCGGCGCTGCGGTGACGTTCGTGATGCGTTGGATTTACAGCGAGAGCAAGCGTACAGAGGCCGCGGTAACGTAATCGCAGTCTATCGACACAGACGATGAATAATCCTGCGCCTTTCGAGGCGCAACCCACTCAAGGTGATAAGCGAATGCCGGTCAGTCAGGTCAGTCATCTGGATCGATCGGCACGCGACTACAGCACTGGCTACCGGACTTGCGTAACCGGCAAGCTGATAGTGTCGGGATCGATGTGAGCATACGGATTCTCGAACAATGCCGGCTGGTCCGCGATTCTGGTCTCAATCGACGTCACGATCTGACGCCAGTCGCGGATCTTCTTATCGTCGGCACGCTGATTCTGAGAATCAAGCACAGGGCCTTCGATGGCGAGGACGCCTAGCGTGCGGCTACTCAAGCGGATTGGCAGCGCAATCGATGCTCGTCCTTCCGCAAACTTGAATGCCTCGCATCCATATCCGTTGGAGCGTATGGCGTCCAGCTCGCGAGGCAGATCGTTCTTGAGCGTTACTCCTTCCTTCCTAGCCCATGCGACAAAGCGCTGATATTCTAGTCCGTCCAACGAAGCCAAGAGTACTTTCGATGGAAGGTCGCGCGATAATTCGCCGATGGAACCCACCGCAGAGGCCGTCCTGATTGGATTGGTCCCTGCAACGGTCGCAACCGTGACACCATACCAACCGACAGGCATAGTCAGCGTCACCGACTCTCCAGTCGCAAACGCAATCTGTCTCATGTACGGCAGAGCGACATCGCGAAGAAAAAAACGCGCGAATCCCGTCTGACGCAATCGTTTTGTCGTATCCCCGGCAACGAAGTCAGTGGAAGACTGGAACCGAGCGACATAACCTAGGCGCTCAAGCGCATCTAGACTGCGAAATACTGTCGCAACAGAAAGGCCAAGCTGATTGGCGAGAGCCGTGACGCCGATCGGCGCTTCAGCGGTGCATATGATCTCAAGGAGCGTCAGAGCTCGAAGCGCGGAACTGCTCATGAGTGTTCACGTGTCACAAAGATCGGCGATGCCGGTATCAATCGGGCTCGCTCTTGAAGCGGGCGCAGGATCGTCCGTATTTGCGGAAGTAATTCTTCTGCCCGCGCTTGACTGAACCTTTCACGCGGACCGCCAATGGTGATAGCCGCGTGAGGACGGTTGGCCCGGTCAAGTAATGGGAATGCGAGGTAAAGCGCGCCAAACTGTTCTGCGCCGTGCCACATGATTGATCCGTCTCTTCGAACGGTTTGGATGTCTTTCCAGACGTCATCCACGGTTTCGTACTTGGACGCGGTGGAGAAATCGACATATTGATCGATTGGCGCAGCAGCGCGCAAGAAGTCTTCAATGTCTTGGTCATCGAGAAATGCAAGCAGCGTCCTGGACGTCTTGCCGACATGCAAAGGCACGGAAAGCCCTCGCTGACTATGCGCGACGCGCGGCCCCTTCGCTTCGATCACCTCGACCGGCACTCGGTTGTCCCCGGCAATAATCGAGAGAAAGACGCTCTCGCCGGTAAGTTCGTGCAAGGCAATGAGATACGGATGGCAAAGTGCCCGTATGTCGAAGTCGTCGACCGTGCCGTTGCTCAGTCCAAGAACGCGGTAACCCAACGAAACCGTTTTCTTGTCACCGGAGGAGATCACGAAGCCCGCTGACTCTAGCGTATCCAAGGCCCTGGAAATGATAATGCGGCTGAGTGACAGCTCGGCTTCCAACCGCGAGACACTCGTGCTGCCCTCTTCGTCGATCAGGAAGCTCAGAACCGACAGGACTCGTTGCGCCGCTTGATTGCGATACGCGACTTCTTCTGTCGACTTCTCTGAATTCATCTCCGCCGCCCCCCGTAAGTACGCTCAGTTTACCATTTCACCAAGCTCGCTCAGCCTGTCGGACGAAGGCAGGACCGGGCCATCGGACTCTGACGTTGGATCGCTCGATAAACCGTCACGCCTCGATGCAACCTAAACACCCGGGCCGATCATAGCCATCCCATGAAGGCTAGCTCCCGATTTTCACAAGAATCTTCCCTACCACCGTCCCGCTCTCCTGCGCGAGATGCGCATCCACGACTTTTTCGAGCGGGAACTGCTGCCCTATCGTCGGCGAGTATGCCCTGGCGCTGATGCACGCTGATATATCCCGCACTGCGTCTTGAATCGACCTCTCGGACATCGAATAAAGGTACACGAATCGAAAAACATGACCGCCAAACATCGCTGGACGGAAGGGTATTTCAAGCGTCGCATCTGAACGACTACTGGAATAAGCAGTCACGACGCCGTCCGTTGCAAGACAGGCAAGATCGATGTGCACATTCGCGACTATGTCGACGTCAACGATACGGTCGACGCCTACACCCCCTGTGGCGTCAGGACACGCTGCGCAACATCCTCTGAATGGCGAAAAATTACGACATCGGCACCTGCGTTTCTGGCCGCATCGGCCTGGGTCTCGTTACTCACCGTCGCGGCGACCCATGCGCCTGCCCACTTCGCAAGGAGAATCGCGGCCGTACCTACTCCGCCGCCGCCACCATGCACTAGCACACGCCCTCCACGCAAATCGCCATCGGCGAACAGGCAGCGGTGAGCGGTAATCGCTGGAATCCCAATAGATGCCCCCGTCTCGAACGATGCATCGTTGCCGAGCGGGACCGCCAGGCGGGACGGGAGGACTACATATTCTGCCGCAGTGCCGAAAGGCCGTTCTGTTTGTGCCTTGAACACCCATACCCTTTCTCCGATCCGTTCCTCTGATACACCGGAGCCGACCGCGTCAATGGTTCCACTGCCATCCTGGTGGGGAATCACCCGTGGGAAACGCATCGGAGCACCTGTGAAGCCGGTACGGGCCTTGATGTCGGACGGATTCAGACCGGAGACCGCGATCTTGACCCGTACTTCGCCACGCGCCGGTAATGGGTCAGGGAAGTCGCCGATCCTGAGGACATCGACGGCATCGCCTTGTCTTTCGTAGAACGCGGCTTTCATGAATGATCTTTTCGAAAAATTGTTGGATTCGCCCCGCTTCCGTCGGGTCGTGGGAATTGCTCAGCATTATAGATGTCAGCGCGGACAATCGCAGACGTCTGCTCATTTAGAGCTTTCAAAGCCGGATGGCGTATGGATTTGTGGTTAAGCTGTATAAGTCGGAAGGCAAAACGGTACGGATACGAACGACAGGGTCGCATTGTTGAGCCGTGCGCTCGACCACATGCCAGGGAACACAAAGGTAGTGCAAGTTCTTCGTTCTGCTGGGGCGTAGACCAGAATTTTTTGGGGCGAATCGACCATTCTTAGAGCACAGTTTCGAGCACGTCGGTCTGGACGAAGGCGTCACAGAAAAACTCATCTTCCAGCAGGCCCGCACGGATGAACTCCGTACGTGCAGCACGCGTCATCGCCGGGTTACCGCATGCGTAGACCTGATACGCAGTGAGCGACGGATGATCCGAAAGTACCGCGCGATGCACAAGACCTGTGCGGCCAGCCCATATCGCGTCAGGATGCGACAACACAGGCACGAGTTCGACGTGCCCTTCGTCGTGCCACTTACGCGCAAGATCCAAAAAATAAAGGTCACTCTCGTTGCGAGCGCCCCAATACAACTTCAACGGACGCGCAAACTTGCGCTTGAGCGCATCTTCAATGATGGACTTCACCGGCGCGAAACCCGTTCCCGTTGCAACGAGAATTACCGGCTTTGTAGACCCGTCGCGAAAGAAGAACTCGCCGTAGGGCAACTCTATCCGCAACTTGCTTCCCACTGCGAGTTCTTTCAGCACCCCGTCCGAGAAACGGCCACCTGGCACGCGGCGCACGTGTAGATGCACGCTGTCATTCTGGTGCGGCGGGTTGGCCATCGAATAGTTCCGAACCGTGTTGTCGTCGAGATGAACCTGCAGGTACTGGCCGGCTCTGAACTTTGCGCGCACTCCAATCGGCAGGCGAAGTTGTAGGACTGTCACATCCGGCGCAGGCTGCGTAATTCGAAAAACCGAGGCATCAACTTTCTTGCGCGCGATGCGCTCCCGCTTCTCGATCTTGCGAGGCACGATGGTCAAGTCCGTCGTCGGACGCGTGCAGCAAAAGAGCGCCTTCTCCGTCCCTTCCGCATTGACTACCTCTCCGACACACTCGGCGCACACACCCTTGCGACATGAATACGGGAGTGCAAAGCCGGCCCGCTCGGCGGCATCAAGAACGGTCTCGCCGTCGTTGCACTGGAAGCTGATGTCGCTCGCGGCGACGTTGATATGATGAGCCACATTCACTCCTTATGAACATTGACGGCGACGAGTGACCTGCACGCTTACATTGCTCGAGGACACTCATCGCTAACCGGTCCGTACTAGCTTTCGTATCGATTCCGGCGTGATGTCATGAAGGCTGCGCACACCCCGCGCAACCATGGACGCAATACCTTCTACAACGGCAGCGCGAGCAGAGTATCAATGCGCGAGCTATCACACACGGCAACGCGTTCACGCAATCGCACGCTGTTCCCATTACGCACGTAAGCATCAAGATAGCGCCCTGTGACGAATAGGCTCGTCGTTCCGTCGCGCATGATGCGCACGACCATAAACGAAGTCTCGCTGCGGACGACGTCGAGGTCCTCCGACACGATGTAGGGCTGTCCGAGTAGATGTCGATACGCATGACGCTCGTAAATGTTCGCATCCCGCAGCGACGCGACCCGGTCCATTAGCATGCCGCGCGACGCCGCATAGATCAGACTTGCCTCGAGACCTCGCTTGTGATTCTCAGCCGTAGTCACTTTGTAGATGCATTCGTCGACGAAGAAGTCTGGCCATCCGGCGAGATCTCCATCGTCTATGCAGCGCACATACTCAGCCTGCGCTCGCGCAATCAACTGAAAAACGTCTTGCATGATGGGGTCCCCTGCGATCAATAGTTCATAGCGTGGCGATACGCCTTCCAAAAGCCTCGAATGGAGGCTTCTGTTACACGGCTCTCGCTGCTATCGGCTGTGTCGCCACCCATTTCAAGTACCGAGCAGGATCCTTCCGCGCCTTCGATACCACGCTGAACGAAGCCTCCGACGCAGCCATCTTCCATCGAGACATATCCCGCGGGGCCAACCAGGTTAGCTTGCCGCAAGCGCATTTCCCGCAGCTCCGGCGTGTCATTGTCGAATCCGAGATATGTCCAGTTCAGCTCGGTTTCCTCGATGCCTCTCGGCAAGATCTGACGCACGGCGATGGCGTTTTGAATCTGCTGTAGCACGAAGCCTGGAAACACGGACAGGATCTGCAGCGTAATGCCATCACCGAACTCGTCGGTGCCTTTGAGGATGGACACGTCCTCTAAACGATGTCCGCTCTCCGAGCGAATGTTCTGCTTCGAATAGTCGCTTCCCGCGTCATCCTTCGTATGGTCCACCGCGGAGAAACTGACGTGATGCGCTCCGCTTGGGTCAACAATGATTCCACCGCGCTGCGAAAGTTTGTTCAACTGGAACGTAGTAAAAAATAGATGCAGGATACTCGCGTGATAGGAATCTTTGACGTTCTCAACGTAAAGCTTCCAGTTGTTTGGAAGCGTTTGAGTAAATCGGCCGAGCACCACCGGAACCCGACCATCCAAAATGCGTGCGACGCGTGACACGATCTCTTCGCCGACGTAATCCTCCAGCGGCGCCACATCGTCCGAAAAGCTACCAAACACAAGCCCGTGCAGCGTTTCGATACGTAGCTTGCGTAGCCCGTGATCTTCCATACAGAAATCAGGCTTCATGCCCCCCTTGCCGTTGATACCGTCCTTGAAGGCGACACCCTTCAGGTCCCCCTGCAAGTTATAGGTCCAGGCGTGATAGACACAGCTGAAGTCCTTGGCATTGCCTTGATCCTCCAGGCACACCATTGCGCCGCGGTGCGCACAGCGATTCTCGAACGCATAAAGCTCTCCGTCTTCATCGCGCGTGACGACGACCGGGGTGTCGCCAACGAACGTGGAGCGAAAGTCGCCTGCGTTCGGCACTTCCACTTCGAGGCAAAGAAAATTCCAGTTTGCGCCGCGGAAAATTTTGTCCTGCTCGTCGGCGTACACCGCTTCGCTTCGGAACACCGTATAGGGCACGCGCGTCAAGCCTCTTTCGGGCCACCTGATATCTGCACGAGGCGCTGGTTTGATGGGAATGAAGTTCAAGTGTTTCTCCTTGCGCGAAATTTGATGTGCCGAGCGTCTTGAATCCATGCCGCTCGACATTTGACACCGCCGGGTGGATGTGTTCGAATACCGTACAGTGTTCGAATACGGAACTATCATGACATTCCCCAACGAAGCAGTCAACGCTGACGAGTCCGTCGGCGCGCCAGGTTTTGAGCAGGAATCTGCAGTTGAGGGCGAGGGCGGATCCCGCTTACGGGAGGGAATGGGTGGACTTGCAAAGGGTTTGGCCATCATCGAGGCATTCAGTGCGGCATCCCCACGGATGACCGTCGCCGAGGCGGCCCGGTTAGCTAACGTCACGCGTCCGGCCGCCCGGCGCTGTTTGTTGACACTTGTGGACCTGGGGTACTTGTCCCACGACGGTAAGTTTTTTTCACCGCTGCCTCGGATGCTGCGGCTGGGCGGCGCATATCTCAGTACGTCGTCGGTTGCGCAGATCGCGCAGCCGCTGCTCGCGGCTGCGCGCGACGAGCTCCAGGAGTCGGTATCTCTCGCCGTACTCGATGACGGTCAATCAGTGTTTGTCGGACGCGCCGAGGCAATCCGCATCGTATCGACCGGGGCGAAGCTTGGCGGCCGCCTCCCTGCTTATTGTTCTGCGACAGGTCGAGTATTGCTCTCCCAGAAGACGAACGAAGAGATTGAGCGCGCCATCTTGGCGTTGCCTATGACAAAGCTCACTTCCCGGACGATCAATGAGCCTGAGCAGGTGCTCGATTCTATCCGCCGCGTTAATTCAGACGGCTACGCCATCAGCGACGAGGAACTCGAACTGGGGATGCGAGCGATCGCCGTGCCGGTTCGGAATCGAGAAGGGACCATCGAAGCAGCTTTGAGTGTGAGCGTGTCGTCAGCGCGCGTAAGCGCAAATGAATTGACCGGCCGTTTCCTAACGGTCTTGCTTCGTGTGGCAGAAAGGATTGAGAAAGCGCTATGATCGCATTCAATGCCCCACTCACGGTCCGTGAATTTCAGGTGGTCGTAATGGAAATGCAACTCCGCCGAATTGTCATCGGCGGGTAATTTTATACACGCAACACGACGCCCTATTCCGCAGTCGCTTTCGCTCGGAGTGCCGATTGTTCCAGCACCGGACAAAGAGCCCGAGACAACAATGTTGCCTCATTGGCGCTTGAGCACACCTCCCTAGATAACGTGCATGTGCTAGTCAGTTTCGCGGCAAGCCAGAACGACAACAGGCTCGGGTGCCGGTCGAGGAACGTCTTCAGCTTGGGTATGACGTGCATGCGCGCGAAGGTCACGGCGGCGCTGATACGCAGCACACCGGAGAGCCCGGTAGACGCGTCGCGCACCACGTGCTCAGCGAGGTTCACTTCCTCGATTGCTGCGCCTCGCATGTTCGTAAAACTGAAGCAGGCGAAGTTTGAGCCCGCAGACCGACGAAATACCGCCGTTGGCGGCATCTCCGAGGGGAGGCAGAACCGCAGTTCGATCAGCGATTTCGTCGTTAGCCTGAGCGACGTTCCGGCCGCTCCGCGCGCGCGGCGGCGACGCCTTGCTCTACCTTCCGCCTCGTGCAATAAGCGTTGCGTGCGCTCCAGAAGATCGCGTCCCTTCGGCGTCAGCGTCAGTGAGCGAGCGGTCCGGCTGAACAGGCTGAGTCCGAAATGCTGCTCCAGCCGCTGGATGCTCTTGCTGATAGCCGATGGCGAAACGGACAGCGAACGCGCGGCAGCCGTATAGCTGCCAAGCGATGCGGCACGCGCGAAAGCAATCAGCCCCGTCAGTCTTTCGACAACGATTTGTTCCATGATGGCATCATTAAACGAACGACAGCCCAATTATCAGCCCTGGTTTCCGTTGCGCGCGCGATGGCAATAGTCAGTACTATAAAGTAAAGCGAGTCGTGATGCGCGGCGAAGACCCCTCGCCGATGCAAATCCACGAAACTCACGGTCCGCCGCCGCTGCCCTCCCCGCCATCGCTCGGAAACTCAGGCCACGTCCTCGCCGCCGCGCATGCAGCGCCGATACTCATTTGACGCTGCCGGGACATGTCCATAGACTTCCCGTTCTCGATACCGACGCAATATTTATGATCATTCATCCGGAAACATCCAATCCGGACGGCTCAGCGCTGGACATACCTGTGCCGCCACGCGACTTCGGCACGACGCGCCGCATGCTTATCGCGACATTGGTCGCTTCGATCGTCACGCCCCTGCTTTTTCTGGCTGTGTATGGCTATTTCGGCTTTCAAAGTCGGTTTTCCGACTCGTCGGAAGGCATCGACCGACTTTCGCGGGTGGCCGAAGAACAGGCTGTGAAGGTCTTCGATGTCAGTCAGGAGGTGTCGCTTCGCGTGCTGACCATGGTGGGCGGCGACGGCGATGCGGAAATACGCGCGCGACAAAAGTCGCTTCACGACTTTCTTGCGGATACCGCACAGCGGCTACCGTCGGTCGCCGCGATCACGTTATTCGGGCGCAACCGCAATCTTTTAGCAAGCAGCAGCGCCTACCCGGTCGGACTGCAATCCATCGACGAACGCCTCATCAGTTTCTTCGACAGGCCCGTGGGCGGCGCAAAGATGGCCGTTTCGCAACCCGAACGGACTCCGGCCCCGGTCATCGACGTCTTCAACCTTACGTTTCCCCGTTACGACGCCGCAGGTCATTATCTCGGCGCTTTGGTCATTTCGCTTCGGCGGGACTATTTCCTGTCTTTCTATCAGCGGCTGACCATCCATGACAGCGCGCTGACCATCGGCCTGTTTCGGGGCGACGGTACGACGCTCGTGCGATTTCCCGCTCCGCGCGCACGAAGACCGCCCACGAACAATCAGCCTCTGATGGAAGCCGTGCACGTTAACGGCAAGAGCGGACGCCTCAGAATTTTTTCGACGCTCGATGGCGTGCAGAAATTGCTCGTCTATCGGCAAGTGGGAGACTATCCGCTCTATGTGACGAGCGGGATTCCCGTTTCCGTCGTGATGTCGAGGTGGCTGAAGCACGACGGTCTCATCGCCATCGCAACGCTGGTGCCTTGTGTCGGCATCTGGCTGCTGGTCGCGTTCAGCCTGACACGCCTCAGACGCGAGCGAACGGCATGGGAAAGGTGGAAAGCGGAATTTGGCATGCGTCTTTCGGCGGAGGAGACGACGCGTCAGATGAAGCGCATGGGCGCGCTGGGCAATCTCGTGGCGAACGTCGCGCACGACTTCAACAATCTGTTGATGGTCGTGAAAGCCAATATGGAACTGGCGCGGCGCAAGGGCTTCAATGGGCTCGAGAAGGAAGTCATAGCGGTCGAACGCGCCTCGGTGACGGCCGAGGGCCTGGCGAGGCGGCTGCTCAGCGTGGCGCGCAAGCAGCCCCTGCGTCAGGAAGTCGTCGATGTCGGCGCATGGCTCGAACAGGACGCATCGCTGATTCGCATGTCGCTCAGCGACCGTATCAGCTTGCATATCGACGCTCCGGAGAGCACTTGGTCGATTTACGTCGATCCGTCCGAACTGCAGTCGGCATTGATCAACCTCGCGGTCAACGCCAAGGATGCGATGCCTCACGGCGGAAAATTCGTCGTGCGCTGCGAGAACAGCATCGTCGAAACGGGCAGCGGCAATCTCAAGCCCGGCGAGTATGTACTGGTCTCCTGTTCCGATACGGGCGTCGGCATGGCGCCCACGGTCGTGCAGCGCGCATTCGAACCGCTCTACACGACGAAAGCCGCGAATGCGGGCACCGGACTCGGTCTCGCGCAGGTCATCGCGATGTGCGAGCAGGCGGGCGGGACGGCGCGTATCGAGAGCATCGTTGGGGAAGGCACGACCGTATCGCTCATCCTTCCGCGTTCGACAGAAAGCGTCGGCACAAATCCCGTCGCATCGCCTCTTGCACCCGCGCCCACGACAGCGCCGGTAAAAGGCTCGATTCTGCTCGTCGAGGATAACGAAGAGGTCGCAGCCGGACTGTCGGCGGTTCTGGAAGTGTTCGGCTGGCACTCGCGGCACGAACTGACCGGCGATGCAGCGCTCAGTCTACTCGAGGATGGCGCGACCTTCGACCTGATTCTTTCCGATGTGCAGATGCCGGGCTTGAATAGCGGGATCGACGTCGCGGAGAAAGTTCGCCGGAAGTGGCCACAACAGACCATCGCGCTCATGACGGGCTATGCCGATGAACTTGAACGCGCGAAACATGTCGGCGTGACGATTCTTTCCAAGCCGTTCAATATCGACGACTTGCAGGCGCTGCTGCAGAGCGTGAAACTGTCGCGGCCGGCGGGTGCATAGCGTTGCGATCGTCCGTTATGGAATGCTGTGCTCGGAACCACATGGCTACAGGAAGCGAATATGGACTTTGCAGAACGCATACAGCACGCTGGCCAACAGGTCGACCTTGCGCGATGCCATTTTGTTGCCAAGCAATCGATTGGCCGCCTCCCTCGTTACAACAGGTAGCTTAAACCACAGCCGAACGCAGTCGATAACCTCGATTCGATCGCTGCACCAGCAGTTGCCGAGGATTCAAAGCGATGTGCGCATCGAATGAGGCGCATCAACGGCTCGACAAGCATCGGCAGGCCGTTAAGGTAGTAATTCAAATCGGCAGGATTGCGGCGCGAGTAGACTATTGGATTGTCTCCTAGCGCAAATGCGGCATCCTTTTGCGCATCCGGACCCGGCGGTTACCCTCGCGATGGTAACGCGAACGATGTCGAACTTGACACGATTGGGCAAACGCATGCGAAGCAACGGTTACCGATGGCGGTGTGCAAACAGGTTGTCCGTCGGTCACCGGTCTGTGCGTGTCCGAAGTGCCACTATTATTCTGCCAGTCGCGAGTCCACCCCCGCGCCGGGCGGTATCAGAGCCCCTCCGGTGATACACGACCAATCTGTGTAAAAAGGTTCCTAATCAGGCGACATTTCGTCGCCTGATATGAACCTCCAGCTTAGCGTTAGAAAAATCGACCTCGCCGCCCGCTCATTCCGTGGCGGCAAGCGGCTGCATAAGCGTCGGGGAAGAGCCTTCTAACCACAACCCATCTTCGAATGTGGCCGTTTCAAATTTCCTGGAGTGCCTCCTTATAACGCACAGCCTTGGACTCGTAGTCCTTCGCGTTGGTAAGAACCGCCTGAATCTCCGCGCCCGTAAGTTGGCGTACAGCTTTCGCGGGCGAACCGATGATTAGCGAACGAGGCGGAAACACCTTGCCCTCAGTAATCAACGCGTTGGCGCCAACGATACAGCCTTCTGGAATATATGCATCGTTCAGAATCGTCGCGTGGATGCCAATCAGGGTGCCGCTCCCCACTCGACACCCGTGCAACACGCACGCATGGCCCACGCTTACATTGTTGCCGATGTCGACGGGATGGCCGGGGTCGGCATGCACGACCGCTCCGTCTTGGATATTACTGCCGTCGCCAATCGAGATTGCATCGTTATCACCGCGTAGCACGGCTTGCGGCCAGACGCTGCTGCCGCTACCGATGCGCACGTCACCGATCAGGACGGTATTGGGCGCAATGTAAGCATCGGACGAAACTCGGGGTCGCTCATCGGCGAGAGAAAAGAGAGTCATATGAAAGGGTCCTATTCGACGTTGTTTGTAATGGGTGCCACCTGACGTTTGTCTGCCGCTTTTGGAAAAAGTCGATCAAGCGCCATCACGATCGGCGGCGCTGCCAACGCAATGTAGATATTGTCGATGCCATATGGATCGCCCATCGCGTACCACGCTGTGGTCGCAAGGACTGCGCACAGCAGCCCCAATGTTGCGCCCCGGCTACTGCTGAATAACGGCAGGTAGAAACCGAGCACTGCCACTACCGCTATTGACAAGCGAATCGCGCGCGTGAAGAAAGACAGGTGCAGCACCTCGGGAAAGAAGAACACAAACGCGAGCGGTACGAAACCAATTGGAATCGCCAGCAATCGAGACATCCGAAATTCCTGGTCAGGCGAAGGGTGACGCATCGGGCTATAAAAATCTTTTACGATCAATGACGAGATGGCAAGACATACGCTGCAAACACCGACGAAAACGGATGCGGCCAGTGATATTGCAACTATTGCGGCGAGTAACGGCGACATATATGTCATGAAGACCGGAAAGGCGTAAAGGCTCTTCATTCCGGGAAACAGATACTTCGCGGCCACACCAATTAGCCCGAGCGCAATACTGACGGGTATGCACAATGCACCCGCGATATATGTCGAAGTACGCGCGCTGTTCGCACTTCTCAACGACGACACAGCCTGAATGATGTACTGCGTCGAAAAGATCGCGCCGATGTTCGCGATAGACCAAGCAAAGATGGTCGGAAAGCCAATTTTACCTGTGGCGCTGAAGTTGAATTGCGGCATGTGTTCCAGCATTGGTCGAATGCCGCCGGCCAAAGTCAGCGCGACGCCCAGCACAACGGCAACGCCCACACACTTCACCACCGTGTGAACCACGGATACGTATGCGACGCTCTTCATCCCGCCAATCGCGCAATAGAAGGTACTGACCACCGCGGTGACGATCGCCGCAGGCCCGAGCGGGATGTTAAGAATCGTCGATAGAGCGGCAGCGCCGCTCACGTAGTAGCCGACGTTGACCAGGAGCAGCGCATATATCATGATGAGTGACACTGTGATCTGCGTCGATCTGCCATAGCGCTTCGCAACGGCGCCCGAAATCGTGAACTCCCCAGACGTATAGAGTTTTTTCGCCAAAAAGATGCCAAATAAGGGGAAGCCGATCGCCGCGCTAAGTACTGCCCACATCGCAGCGGAGCCGGACTCGAACGCGGCCTGTGCCGTACCGATGGTCGATTTCGCGCCCACAAATTCTGACATCATCAAAATGCCAACGACAATCGCCGGCATGGAACGCGCGGCGACCATGAAGTCGCTTGAATCCCTGCTTCGCAATTTGACGGTTAGCAACGCGGTTGCCGCAATGTAAGCGATGAGTGCTCCGATGATAATGTAGGTTACAGTCGGGTCGATCTGATGCATGTCTCGTCTCCACCATTCTCAGTACTACAAAATTTGTTCAGAGCCGATATCCAAATAGTTGTTGTCGTGTGGATAAGGCGCGAGGCCAAACTTGCTACTGACGCGACCCGGAGCCGATTCTCCGCAGCCGCGTCGTCGGTGAAGCATTGTCAGTGCTGCGCCGATTTGAAACCTATCCTTCGTCGTCGCTTTGCAAGGCCCCAAGTCAGCTGGGAACAGGTGTCCGCAGATTACATGCCCCTATTACGCCGGATTCTCTGAGGCCCGCGATTGCTGCGTCAGAAAGACCCGCCGCTGTCAGCACCTCGTCGGTGTGTTCGCCCAGAGCGGGCGGCGGACGGTCATATCGGACCGGCGAGCGAGAGAACTTGATCGGATTGGCAATCTGCGGCACCTCCGAACCCATTGCATGCGGTAGGGAAAACGTCATGCCCCGCTCGAGAACATGTGGATCCGCGAGCGCCTGTGCAACAGAATTGATCGGACCCGCCGGCACTCCCGCTGCTTCTAGTTCGGCGAGCCATCGTTCACGCGTACCGCTGGCCAGCGCGCGCTGGATCTGCTGGACCAAAAGTTCACGATTAGCCAGACGGCCGCTGTTCGATGCGAATTCGGGCAACGACGCAATCTGGTCCAGTCCAAGCACTCGGCAAAGAGACTGAAATTGCCGGTCATTACCGACGGCGACGATCATCGCACCATCGCTTGCATCGAACGACTGATAAGGACAGAGATTTGGATGAGCGTTACCCCAACGTCTAGGGTTGTCGCCCGAGACGAGATAGTTGAGCCCGTGATTGGCAAGCCAGCCAATCTGCGTGTCCAGCAGGCTCATGTCGATATGCTGGCCGAGCCCGCTCACATGGCGTTCGTTAAGCGCTCCAAGGATCGCCACAGTCGCATACATGCCGGTCATCAAATCGGAAATTGGCACGCCGCACTTCTGGGGGCCGCCCCCGGGCAGATCGTCGCGCTCGCCAGTGACGCTCATTAAGCCGCCCATCGCCTGGATCACGAAATCATAGCCGGCACGTTCCCGATACGGGCCGCTCTGTCCGAACCCCGTGATCGAGCAATAGACAAGCTTCGGATTCACCGCGTGCAACGTCGAATAGTCCAGTCCATAACGGCGCATGTCACCGAATTTGAAGTTCTCTATTACGACGTCGACATTGGCTGCGAGTTTTCGCACTACATCTTGCCCGGCCGCTACGCTAAAGTCGATCGCTATCGAGCGCTTGCCGCGATTCGCTGCAAGGAAATAAGCAGACTCACGGCTCGGCGCCCCGTCGGGGCCAGGCGCGAACGGGGGCCCCCACGCGCGGGTATCGTCGCCACTGCCCGGGCGCTCGACTTTGACGACGTCGGCGCCGAGATCAGCGAGGAGCTGGGTACACCACGGTCCGGCAAGAATTCGGCTGAGATCAAGCACCCGGATACCGGAAAGCACTCCTTTCATTGATATCTCCAGTTTTGACGCATCGTTGTTGTGGCCCTTTACGACGGATCGAAGAGAATTCCGGGGTTCAAGATTGCACGAGGATCGAGGGTTTGCTTTGCCGCGCGCAGCGCTGAGCAGAATAACTCTGGACGCTCCTTGTCGTACCAGGGGCGATGATCTCGTCCGAGCGCGTGATGGTGCGTAACGGTACCGCCTGCATCTACCATCGACTGTTCGGCGATCTGCTTGATGGCCATGTATTGTTCAGGAATGCGGCGCTTATCGCCGTATGCGAACCATGTGAAATACGGCGCGGGTCCATCCGGATAGATGTGTGTGAAACGGCAGGTCACCGAACCGGGACGGCCGGTAACTTCCTTGATCGCGCGGTGGGTCTCGGACTTCACATGTTCGCGCAGTTGCGCGAAGCGATCCCACGTGATCGCCGTTTCCATCGTCTCGCGCATCACGCCACGCGCGATCGCGTGTTCGCGCAACGCGGGTCCGCGCAAAAACTTGTCGCGCCAGCTCTTCGCCGACGCATCGCGCCCGATGTCGTTGTCTGCAGGCCCACCGCGGTCCCATTGACCGCCAAAATCGCCGCAAATTTCGAGCGCGCGGTGCATCCAAACGTCAACGGCGTGGTCGGCCGATTCGAAGCCAAGCACCAGAATGTCATAGGTGCCATCACTGGAACCTGTGTACTGTGCTTCTTCCCGCTCGACGAGGCGTGCATTCGCCGGATTAAGGCCAGACTGTGAAATAACACGCACGGCTTCGACGGCGCGATTGTAGTCCGCGAAACGCACGCTCGTCATGCGACGATGCGTCGGCCTGCGATGCAGTCTGACCCATGCCTCGGTGATGATGCCGAGCGCACCCTCTGAGCCAAGGAACATCCGGTCGGGATTCGGGCCCGCGCCGGACACCGGAAAACGACGAGATTCGATGCTGCCCGCCGGCGTCACGACCCGTAGGCTCTCGATATGGTCGTCGATCTGCGTGTAGGCCGTCGCAAAATGGCCCGCAGCGCGCGTCGCGATCCAGCCACCGAGCGAAGAGAACTCCCACGCCTGCAGGAAGAAGCGCAGCGTCAGTCCACTGGCCTTCAACTGCTGCTCGAGGTGCGGGCCCAGCACGCCTGCTTGGATGCGCGCGGCCTGCGATCTGTGGTCAATCTCGAGCACCTTGTCAAAGTTCTGCATGTCGATCGTCACGACGCCGCGGTACCGGTCATGCGTCGGCGGGTTCACGCCGCCGACCACGCTCGTGCCACCGCCGTATGGCACCGCCGCGAGGTTCGCGTCTTCGCACCAACGGAACAACGCGACGATATCGTCTTCGCTGTTCGGATACGCTACAACGTCGGGCGGATTGTCGAACTCGCCGCGGATCGCACGAGCAACGTCAATCGTCGACGCTCCATATGTGTGATAGAGCCGCTCATGATGATCGACCGTGCAGATCGACTTGAGCGATTCGGGCACGGCTATCCGGGGGGCACGCAGCTTGATCATTTCGGGCCGCGGAAACGGCACCGGTTCGAAATCTGACACCCCTAGCAAGCGGGTCCATGCTTTTTCAAATTCGACGAGCTCGTCGTTGGACACATCTTCGCCCTCGTAGCCCCACCCATAGAACTTGCGGCGTCGCTTCTGCATCTGCATCTCCTTTTTCAGGTTTGCCAACGTTGTCACCTTCTGGTTAAACCAGCTATATTTCCTCGACAAAACATCGATTTAGCGTTTTGCAATCGTTGGCATAGAGTATCGGCGCGTGCGCAACCGTGTCAACGCTGATCGCGCTAGGGTTTACGTGGGAGTCGGCCGCGCACGCCGTGGACGAATTGCTTGACGGGGTGGCTAAGAGCTACAGATCGGCGCGAGGTGGCATTCTGATCGAGCGATCGAAGAGAAGAGAAGCGGAGAGAAGCGCGCGCCTGCGCGGTGTCACAGTCAAATAGGTCTAAACCAAGTCTGCTAAAAAGCGCCCGCAATCTGGTAGCAAAGCGAATGTGACGCTTGCTTGTGCATCATGCAGCCCGGGCAGTGCTCTGCCTCACGATCAGCTCAGCTTCAAATTGGTCCTGTTGACACTCGCTCGTGCCCGTTGCGTTGATTTGGCGCAAAAGGTTCTTCGCGCTGAGTTTGCCGATCCTAACCGCGTCGGAGCGAATGGTCGTGAGCGGGGGAAACGTCAAAGATGCGATGTCCCAGTCACCGAATCCCGTAATCGACACCTCCGAAGGCACGTCGATTCCGAGTTCCCGGCATTCGGCCAGTACCGTGGCAGCAATCATATCGTTGCCGCACACCAGCGCGCTGGGCCGCACCCCTGTGTGCATAAGTCGACGAGTCGCTTCACGGATTTCCCCCGGATCGTATCGCGTCGGGACCACATCGCGCGCCTCCAGGCGTATTCCGTGGATGGCTAGGGCTTGTCGCACGCCGTTAAGCCGTGTAGCCGCTAATGGCACTCCGATCGGTCCAGGCAGCACAGCGAACCGCTGATGTCCGAGCCGCACTAGGTGCTCCGCGACGCGAGCCATCGCCAAACGGTTGTCATAACCGACGCTCGGATGGAGAGCGGAGGCGTCGGTCGCCCACATCAGCACGTATGGAAGCTTCTGTTTCCGCACAAGTGCGAGAAGATCGGGATGGTGGTTCGTCCCGATCAACGCCAGACCATCGACTCGCCGTTCAATCAGGGTGCGTACGATGGTCAGTTCCAGATCGGGATCGTCGCGATGACAGGTCAGCAGCCCCGTGTAACCGATGCGAAGGAATTCTCCTTCCAGCGTGTCAACTGCCCGCGCGTAGAGCTCGTTCATCAAGGTTGGCGCCACAATGCCGATTGACTGCGACCGCCCGGAGCGTAAGACCCGTGCGGGCGCGTACGGCAGGTAATCGAGCGACTCAATGGCGTCCTTCACTTTTTTCAGTGTCTTCGGATGAAGGCGCTCTGGTGCGGCCAGCGCTCGCGACACAGTTGATGTTGACACGCCCGCCAGTGCAGCTACCTGTTTGAGGCTAATCATTGGCTATCCAGATCCGCAAAGGGCGGCGCCCGCCTGACCCCCACGGGATGCGTGGATCGAAGGCGGCGACTCCAATTTTATCTGAGTTGCCAAAATGACGATCCTGGTGGCCGATCGCTCCAAGGACGTAGCGGAGGCGCCGGTATAACGCAAGGAAATAGCAAGAATTGTCCTCGGACGCGCGATGGCATACACTGTAGTGACTGAGCCGTCAGTCAGTTACGTCTTTGCCGACCGCTTGGCCACATCTTCCGTCGAGTATTCAAGTCCGCGAAATGATGCTCGAACAAACTCTCCATTCGCATATACGCATGAAATCCGATGCATCTTCCAACGACCAGTCTCCCACAGTCCGCAAGCCTCGCGCGCGCATCGTCAAAACAAATACTCGCGACGAAACGCTCGTGCAAGAGCGCCGCGACATACTAGTCCGTGCGGCTATCAGAGTTTTTATAGAAAAGGGATTTCATGAGGCAACGGTACGCGACATAGGACGTGCAGCCGATATGACACAGGGGACGATCTATAACTATGTCAAATCGAAGGATGACATCTTGTACCTTGTCTGCGATCGGATTATTGCCGAGTACCAATTCAAGGTGAAACAGGCACTTGACGAATCCGCGGCGCCGGCAACGCAAGTTTCAGGGGCGCTGCGTACGGTCGCACGCATCATGTACGAGCACCAGGACGAGATCATGCTGATTTATCAAAATAGCCATCTGCTCGACAAGCGGTCTCGTAAAGTGATCCTTGCGCGTGTCGAGGAGTTCATCGCGATGTTTGAGGGGATTCTTTCGACGGCCAGTTCTGAGACCCGGCTCGATTTCGGCAATCTTCATATCGCTGCAAACATTGTCACATTCCTGCCGACCATGATCGCATTGCGCCGCTGGTCGTTGCGTGATCGCACCGAGCCGGAAGAAGTAATCGAAGCACTTAGCACCTTCATGGCCCGAGGCCTTGGCTTCAAGTAATCTCAGTCAAGGTTACAAAAAATCGCCAGCCCCCGGCAGATCCGGGTAAAAGCGACGCGAACCGAACATCGTCGAGACCGCGGTCCAGTCGAGCGTCCTGTCGAAATGTTGGCAGTAGTCCTGAGCAGGTTCTCCGCGACGCTATGTAGAGGGGTAATCGCGTCTACGCCGCGCGCCGCGTCGAGCGCGCAACGCATGTCCTTCGCCATGCCGGTCACTGGAAACGTCGGTTGGGCGAAACGCCGGCTCGCGGCGGCGCCGGGCACGACTCCTGGTAGAGGGTAGTATGCGCCAAACACCCGGTGCCGTTTGCGATTACGTCATACATTGACTGCGCGTCGAGTCCCAGCTTGAGCCCGTGTCCGCGCTTCCGCGGCGACCATCAAGTTGGTTGCGCAGATCATGTGGGTAACGAGTTTCATTTTGCTGCCGCTACCGAACGGCCCGCTGTGGAGAATGCGCTCGCCCATCGCCTCCAACACGGGGCGGATGCGCGTGACTTGTGCGCCCGTACCTCCCACCATGAACGTTAGCGTTCCGGCTTCCGCACCTTCTACGCCGCCTGTCAGTGGAGCATCGACGAACTGCGCGCCCGCCCGCGTCCCCCTCACGCCGAGTCGTTCGATCGTCACGACGTCGGCAGTGGAGCATTCGAGCAGCAACGTTTTGCGCGGCGTGAGCGCAAATAGACCAGCGTCGCCTTCTACACCTGCAGCGAGACATCGGGCGTCGGCAGCATCGTAATTGCGATTTCCTGACGCGCGACCTCGGCGAGTGAAGCAGCCGCCGCCCCACGCTCTGCGACGCGTCTTAGCGCGGCCTCGTCATTGTCAAATACACACACCTCATGTCGGTGGTGCAGCAGGTTCCCGATCATTCGATAACCCATCCGGCCAGCACCGACGAAACCGATCTTCATACTGCCCCCTTCCCATTCAATCGGTTCGACTCAGGGCGCGGATTGCGCAGAGTGCGCCCGGGTTTTCCAGTGACGCAATGTCACCGAGCGGCTGCCGCTCGTATGCGCGTTTAATGAGACGCCGCATCACCTTTCCGCTTCGTGTCTTTGGAAGTTCGCCGACGACATGCACCTCCGATGGCGCGAATTCCCGGCCGACTTTTCGCGCGACGATCCTCTTGATTTGCTCGCAAAGGTCGTCATCGGTTTGCGCCTCTGTCGACATTTCGTCGGGAACGACGAACACGACGAGTCGGTGCCCCTTTTGCGGATCTGCGATGCCTACCGCCGCCACTTCTGCCACCGCTTGTAAGCTCACGACGACGTCTTCGATCTCTATTGGCCCTACGCGCTTGCCCGCGATCTTAAGCGTGTCGTCGGAGCGGCCGTAAAGGAAGAACATGTGATCGTCGTACTGGATCGCAAGATCGCCGTGAATCCAGATATCGGGCATGCTGCGCCAATATGTGTCCAAATAACGTTCAGCATCGTTCCAGAACGAGCGCGTCATCCCAACGAACGGCTCGAGCACAGCCAATTCGCCCATCTTGCCGCGCACCGGTTGTCCGTCGCCCCCGCGGACGTCAACCCGGATTGAGGGTGCGACGGCGTTAAAGCCGCCGGGAACGATCGGTTTGACGACCACGTTCGCAAGCAGTCCGCCCGAAGCCTCAGAACCGCCTGTGAAATTGATTACGGGACAGTCGAAGGCGCGGCCATACCAGCAGAAAGTATCGGTGTCGATCACCTCACCCGCCGTGATTACAAGCCGGATGGACTCGAGATCGTAACGCGAGATCGACGATCGATGCGCTGCGAGTGAGCGGATCAGTGTAGGCGACGCGCCGAAGTGGGTAACGCCATGCCGGCGAATTAAATGCGGCAAGCGTGACCAGTCAGGCCAGTCCGGTGCGCCGCCGTAGCACACCAGGGTCGCGCCCCGCAACAACGCACCAGCAATCGTGATAGGACCGGCGACCCACCCCATATCGGCTGGCCACAGCCAAGTATCGCCTGGGCCGAGGTTGAAGTACACCGCAGCGTCGTGGCCAATTTTCAGAGGAAAACCGCCGTGAGTGTGAACCGTGCCCTTTGGCTTGCCAGTGGTGCCCGACGTATAGACGATCATAAAGGGCGTATCCGCTTCAACGAGCAGCGGGTTGACAAGTGGATCTGCGCGGCCCGCCGCTGTTACGTCGTACCAATTCAGCGCCCCAGCGATGGGTTGGAGCGGCATACCGCGCGTCGGCTTGGTAATCACCACACTTAGCGAGGCGAGTGCCGCCGCGCATGCCTCAATCGTCTCGCCCATTCGCACCGGCTTTCCGCGCCGCGTATATCCGGCCGTGCAAATTAGCCCTTTCGCTTCACAGCCCATCAGCCGCGCGACAATAGCGTCCGCCCCGAACCCGGAGAAGAGCGGCACAGCGACTGCACCGATCCACGAAATTGCCAAGAACGAGACGACCGCTTCAAAGCTATTTTCCATGAGCAGGCCGACCCGGTCGCCAGCGCCGAGATGAGCTTTCTGCAGCCCCGCCGCGAACGCACGGACATCCTCGTGCAATTGCGCGAAAGTACGTGCGACGACCCGCCCGCCCTCGTCCTCCGAGACGACTGCTAGTCGTTCGCTGCGCCCGTCGTTCATGCAAGGCGCGAAGATGCTCTCGACCCAGTTGATCTTGCCACCCGGGAACCAACGGGGAAACGCCTTGCCCTTAGATAGGTCGACATATGATGAGTACGGCTCCCGCCAACGTATGCCAAGCCACCGTATCACCCCTTCCCAATACTCATCCGGATGGGCGATTGACCATGCGTACAAGCTGTCAAAATCCTTCTGTCCAAGCGTTTCCGCGAGTGAAGTAACCTGCGCAGTCGTGACGTCATGGTCAGTAGGCGCCCAAACCGGTTTCGGTCGGTGATCCATACGCGCTCCGATAGGCTTGTCTCGCCGCTTCAAAGACCAAGGTAAGTAGCCTGAACCCGATTGTCGTGTTTCAGGGTTTCAGATGAGCCCTGCATGACCACGTTGCCACCATCAACTACGTAGGCGTAGCTCGCCAGATCAAGCGCCACCGACGCGTTTTGCTCGACTAAGAGTACGTCCACTCCATCTCGATTGATTGCGCGGATGGTTGTACCGATTAGATCGACCACGGCTGGTGCGAGTCCGATGGTCGGCTCATCAAGTAGCAAAAGGCGCGGCGACGACATCAGTGCGCGGCCGATCGCAACCATTTGCTGCTGCCCGCCGCTCAGCGACATCGCCGGATGATTGAGCTTCTCGCGCAACGCGGGGAAGACGTCTAATACGCGGTCCCTATCGCGTTGGATCGCCGCCGAGTCGCGACGCAGGTACGCACCCATCGTGAGATTCTCCGCAACGGTCATGTACGGAAAGAGCCGCCGCCCTTCGGGCACGAGCGCCATTCCGAGACCGACGATCTGATCTGTGCGCATCTTGGAGATATCATTGCCGTCAAAGACGCGGGTGCCGGAACAGTCCCCCGCGAGATTCATCACCGCGTTCATCACAGAAGTCTTACCGGCCCCGTTCGAGCCAATCAGCGCTACTACTGCGCCACGGGGCAGGTCGAGATTGACGCCGTCAACGGCTGTCACGCCGCGGTAGCGCACACGCAGATCACGCACTGAAAGAGAAGTTGTCGTTGTCATTGTGTTGTCCCCAGATAAGCGAGAATCACCTCGGGGTTATTGCGCACTTCTTCCGCACTACCCTGTGCCAACAACTTGCCGTATTGAAGCACGATGAAACGATCGCATATGCCCATCATCGCCTTCATATTGTGGTCGACGATTAGGATGGTGGTGCCGTCTTCCCGACAGAGCGTGCGAAGTAAGTGGAGCACATTCGCAACTTCGACGGTATGCAGTCCGGTCAACGGCTCATCTAGCCCCAGCAGCTTGGGCTTTGTCGAGATCGCAATGCCAACGCTGAGCAGCCGCTGCATTCCGTGCGGCAAACTCCCGGCTTCCATGTCAAGATGTTTTTCCAGACCTACTCGCGCTGCAATCGCATGCGCGCTTTCTACCCGGTCTATGCGTTTTCGCCACTGCCGGTTTGCGGCGATTACGAGGTTTTCGAGCACCGTCATGTCGCGGAAAAAACTATCGTGCTGAAAGGTGCGAACCAGTCCACGTCGGCTAATCGCGTGCGGCGCGAGACCTGCAATGCTGGCGCCGTCGAAGAGCATTTCCCCACCGCTTGGTTTCACGTGACCCGAGAGCAGATTGAATGTCGTGGTCTTCCCGGCCCCATTCGGACCGATCAGCCCGAGGATCTCGCCCGCGCGGATCTCGAAATTCAGATCGGAAACCGCGACGAGTCCGCCGTAGCGCCGTGTCAAGCCCTTCACCGCCAGCAATGGATGCGCGGAGTACTGGCGCGACGATTGCAAGTCATGGTTATTCATCCAAGTTCTCCGCTCGCACGGTCTTTCGAAACACCGGGCCTTCCGCCAATTAGGCACCAGCAACCAATCCATTTTCCGACGTCGATCAGTCCGCCGCGCACGCCGAGCATCGATAAAATAATGACTCCGCCGAACAGCACATACTGCAGCGCGCCCGAGCCCTGCACGAGTTGCGAGACGACCGTGAGGAAGATGGCGCCGATCACCGGTCCAACGATATGACGCTCACCGCCGACCTTCGCGTATGCAAGCGCGTAAACCGGAATTAGGAAGCTGAAATCGCCAGGGCTGATGACGTGATAGCTGTATGCGTGTATCGATCCCGCCGCACCGACCACCAACGCGGCGATTACAAAGCACAAGAGCTTCACGCGCAGAGCGCTAACACCCAGCGTCTCAACCACGTTGTCGTTGTTGCGAATGGCGTTCATTAGCAAACCAAACGACGACTTCTCCACCGCGAAAAGACCGCATAGCAGTAGATAGCATACCGACACGCTGAGCGCGGGCATCCACGGTTCGAGCGACATCGGAGCATAGATGCCAACCATGCCAGAATTGCCGCCGACGAAATCGATACGCGTGTATGCTAGACGGATGACCTCGGTGAACGCGAAACCGATCAGCATGAAGTACGGCCCCTTCACACGCAAGGTCATCCAACCGAACAGCAAGCCAAGTACGGCCGCGCCGACGCTCGATGCAATAAGCACAAGTGGCACCACGTCCAAACCGTTCGTCACGGCGATCGCGGTGAGGTACGCAGCGAAGCCATAGATTGCGCCGCATGCCATGTTCGTCTCGCCGATGAGCAAAACGAAGCGCATACTGGCGGCGAGAACCGCATTAATCGCAGACCAGACGACAAGTTGCGTCAGATACGTCGGCTCAAAATAACTGAGCGCCCCGATGGCCGCGACCAACAACACGGCATTCAGCACAATGATCTTGCGGTCAATGCTGTACATGGCCGAGCATCCCCCGTGGTCGGAACAGAAGTAGCACGGCAACTAGGCAGAACATGCCGATCGTCGCCATAGTGCCGTCAAGGTAATAACCGACGACGCTTTCGAGAAACGCGATCGTTAGCCCGCCAAGAATAGCCCCGGGAATTGAGCCCAACCCGCCGATGATAATCGTGATAAAACCTTTGACTAGATAGTCGTTCCCGACTGCCGGGGTTATCACCGTGATTGGCGCGATCAGACAACCGGAGACAGCAGCGAGAAACGACCCTATCATGAAGCCATAGAGCAGTGTCCGCTTATACCGCACGCCTTGGAGCGCGGCAGCGCCGGCGTCTTCAGCGGTTGCTCGGATTGCGCGACCAAAGCGCGTATACCCGAGCATCACATACAGCAATATCGCGACCACGACCGCGACCACGCAAACGATCAGTCTTTGCAATTCGATCCCGGCACCAAGGATGCGTAGCTCGCCGGGCGCGATGTTCGGGACCACCCGCGGCACGCCGCCGAAGATCCATAAGAAAGCGCCTTCGAAAAACAGCAGCATGCCGACCGAAAGGATGAACGAGCCGACCATATCTCTCAGGTACTGCCGGAAGCCCCACTGATAGACCGCGAGTGCCAACGCGAGCACGACGGCGATCGAGAGCACGCTCGACAGTAAGAACGACACGGCGACGCCGATGTGCAGCGCTTCTTGCAGCGACGGCACCAGTACGCTCGTTAGTAAGGCGCCAAGCGTGAAGAACTGACCGTGCGCGAAGTTCACCACGCCCATCACGCCAAAAATCAGCGTAAGGCCGAGCGCGAACAGCACGTATACGGAGCCTGCCTGTAGCGTGTTCAACGCAAGCTGAAGAAATAACGTCATGGAGATCACCCTTCTGTGCAGATTTGCGGTCGGTCCGCGAGCGGTGCAGCACCGATGTGAGGGTCGTGAGATGGCCGCCCGCTTAACTGCCGCTGACGTCCGGTGAATCCACTCGACGCACTTCGACCGTGTTGCCATTTCTGATTTGGGTAATGATCACGGGCACGAGCAGTTGCTGCGGCGAGCCATAGGTCGCCTTGCCGCCATAACCCACCGCTCCATACGATGTGTCCGGCTTCGTTGACGGCAGTGCTCGGGCTACCGCTTTTGGATCAACGCTGTCAGCTTTTTCAATACCGGCCTTGATCGCCATCACGCCGTCCCATACGCCCATCTGCAGGATGTTGAGCGGTTCTTTTAGCGCCAGTTTGGCCTCGGTATCGAGATCTCGTTGCAGTTTGGTCGCCGTTGGGCCGGAGAAGTCGGCGCCTTGGCCCATATAGACGCCTTCAGCGCTCTTGCCGCCCACCTTCACGAGAGTGTCGCTTCCCGTGCCCGCTGGATACAGCTTTACGCCCGCCCAGGCTTGAATCGCCAGTTCCTTCAGTACGCTGCCAGCGTCGCCGGGCGCCGATCCGCCGAGATCAACAGCATCGGGTTTGGCAGCGGCCACTTTTGTCGCAATGGACTGAAATTCCGTCGTGCCGCGCTCATAGAAGCTGGAGCTGACGACACTCACGCCGAGCTTTGCCCACTCCTGCTTGGATTGCGCTTCGGCCTGCTGGCCGGTTGAATCGTTCGGATTGAGCAATGCCACGGTCTTGACGTTCGGATGCTGTTGCTTCACGAGCGAAAAGAGCGGTCCAAAAATCTCATACGGTGTGTTTGAATTGGTGAACGTCAGCGGGAACTTTGGGCCTTTGATTGTCTTGCCCCATGCAGTTGTCAAGAGAACTACGCCCGAACGCTCCGATAGACTCTGCGTCGCCTGCACGGGCGCGGTTCCAAGGCTCTGAACAATGTAATGTACGCCATCTCGGTTGATCATAGCCTGTGCGCTCTGCGCGCCACCAGCGGCAGTGTACAGGTTGTCGTAGGTAGTCAGTTGCACTTTGTAAGACTTGCCGCCAGCACGAATGCCGCCGTTGTCGTTAATGTGCTTTGCGACCTTTTGGCCGACCCAGTCGCAACCGATGCCCCAGTTCGCCGCGGCACCTGACATCGGTGCGCTCACGCCGAACTTGAGCACGTCATCCGCATGTGCTGGAACCACCGCCATTGAGAGTGTGACGCCAAGGAAAAAAGCGCCAAAATCGTTTCGTCGTTGCATTTTCCGTCTCCTAAGATTTTTCTATTTTTCGCTCTGGTTGGCTAAGCGATGGATGCGCCGCTATCAACTGACAAGACTTGTCCCGTCGTCAACCGTGATTCATCCGACGCTAGGTAAAGTGCCATATGCGCGATGTCAATCGGCTCGCAGATGCCAAGAAGATAGCCCTGTGCGAGCCGTGCGGTCACTCCGTCCTCTGCAAGCAGACGCTCGACGCGTGGTGTCCGGGTGATGCCCGGCGCAATTGCGTTGACGCGGATCTTGTGTGGCGCATATTCGACCGCCATTGATCGCGTCAGTGCAGCGACCGCGCCCTTGGCGGCTGTGTAGGCATCCTTGTTCGGCGAACCTATCAGTGCAAGAACGGAAGAGGTGTTAATTACCGATCCTCCCCCGCGCCGCACCAGCTCGGGAATGCCATGGCGACAGCCCAGCCAAGTGCCAAACAAATCGACATTGATGCAACGCCAGAACTCTTCTGCTGAAGCTTCAGTGACTGGCCCGTCATTTACTGCAGATCCGCCCACGTTGTTGTAGAGCACATCCAAACCGCCTAAGGCGGAGACAGTTCCCGCAATCGCTCCTCGGACGCTGTCTTCGCGCGTGACATCTAGCTCGAAAACGATCGCCTCTCCACCCGCGCGATTGACCTCATCGGCAATCCGATGCGCGGCGCTTACATCACGATCGCCTATTGCGACTCCGCATCCTTCTCTCGCGAATAGCAACGCCGCTGCTGCACCGATGCCGCTCCCACCACCCGTTATAAATGCAGTCTTATGAACTAGCCGACCCATCAACGCCTCCTTACCATCTATCGAACTGAGCGCTCAGTCACCTTGCATTTGAGTATAGCAGTGGAACACTTGCTGTCAATGTGAAAGCGCCGCGATTTACATCCGGAAAGACCCCAAGATCGGAGCGCAAGGAAGAACATCTCACCGACTCGTCAGCGCTCGGAGTTGTGCTGCGTCGTCGAAAAATTTTGATTACAGACGTATCGTCTGCCAGACCGTAACTCGCCTTGGCCGCCGCCACGAACATTCGGTAGGCGCACTCGGATGACGTACCGACCTTCGATAACCAGGCGTTCGCACGTGTAGTCGTCGAGCACGTTCAGGGATCGAAACTGCCGAACATAGGCCAGCCCGTCAGAAAGGTGTGGATCGTAGTAAATCAGCGAGCGCGAATCCCTACGGCCCGCCGGGCAACATCCCGCGGTGCGTTCGGTCATCAATCCCTGGCCGGATCGCGCTAGGCCTGTTGGCTGGCTATATTGAGCCAGCAGGTCTTCCAGCGCGGCGTTGTCGAGCCTTAATTGACCAACGACTCGGGTTGGTAGTCGACAAGGTTAGCGGCGCAGTGAATTTCCCACCACCGGCCAACATTACGGTCGACAACGGGCCAGCATTGGCGCCAAGGTGTTGGATGCATGCTGAACGAGCACCGGTTCGCCTCAATGCGCCACGCCGAGCGGCTGATGAAGAATGGCGTACGAGGCCGGCACCGTGCGGCCTCGTAGTCACATGACGCAGGTTCAGATCGCGCGGGCGCGCAATCCAAAGCAGCAGTTCTTAAACCGACACTTGACTGCGGTTCGGACCAAAAACGGGGGTGGATCAAACTTTTCCATCATGTCGATTCAGTACTCAAGCATAGCGCCGACCCGCGCGTCGGCGCTATGCCTGCGAACCGCCTCCTTGCCAATCAAGACTGCTCCATGCCGGTCAACCAACGCGTGCACTGAGTTGCTTGAGTAGCTCGGCACGACGAATTTTTCCCGTTGGAGTCATCGGGAATTCATTTAGTATCACCAGTTCCTCCGGCAATTTGTAATCGGCAACCCGACCTTTTATCATGGCGATGATCGCGTCGAGGGTGATCTGGGCGCCTGGCTTGAGAACTGCGCATAAGCAGTTCCGTTCGCCAAGGCGTGCGTCGGGTACGCCGACAACTGCAAGCTGCAGAAAGGCTTCGTGCTCGTACAGCAGGTCTTCGATCTCGCGCGGAAAATACTTTTTTCCACCTCGATTGATGATCTCTTTTTTGCGCCCAGAAATTCGGATATTGCGGTTCTTATCGACGATCTCTCCAAGGTCGCCAGTTCTGAACCACCCCTCGTCCGTGAAGCTCTCGCTGTTCGCCTGTGCGTTATTCAAATAGCCAAGATGCACCGACGGCCCTTTCGCGCATAGCTCGCCTGTCTGGCCGTCATTGACAAACCGTCCCACGTCGTCGAGTACGCCGAGTTCCATCTCCGCCACGCACCGCCCTACCGTCCCGATCACTTCGAGGGGATCGTCTTCGAGCCGTGTATAAGAATGGAAGCCTGTCTCCAACATGCCGTAGAGTTCGATAAGCCGACCCTGAGGGAAAGCCGAGCCGAAGAGTCTAATCGTTTCTAACGACGCAGATGCACCGCCGGTTACCATCACGCGTAGCGAGGAGCAGTCCGTCGAGCTTAACTCCGGCGCGTTGAGCATTGCGACGATGGCAGCGGGCGCGGTCGGAACGAACGTCACATTCTCCGAAGCGATGCGCTCAAGTGCGGCACGCGCCGAAAAGCGCTCTAGCAATACGGTGCATGCTCCCGCCATAACTGACTGAAGCAACGTCAGATAGCCCCAGTTCAGCGCTACCGGCAAATACGCCAGGAACACGTCGTCCTTAGTAACCCGCATGTCGCGATTCAAAAAAGCTGCAGCACACAGTGTAGTGTTAAAACTATGCAGTACACCCTTCGGATTACCGGTTGTTCCAGATGTAAAGCACATTCGCATGATCTCGTCAGGGTCCATGTACAGCCGATGCTCGTCACGAATCTCAGGCAAGACGGAAAGTGTCTGCGCGAAAGAGACGACGTCGTCGCCTGAAACGGGATCGACGCAAACGGCCAACACAGGGGCAGGCAACCTGCCGCGCACGTCGCGAAACATGTCAATGTAATTGAAGCCCTTGAACTGAAGCGCGCACACGTATGCCTTAGACTCAGAAAAATCGAGAATGTAGCGCAATTCCTCCGCGCGCAGATCGGGACTGATCTTATTCGCAATCGCCCCAATCAGTTCGAGTGCGAAGAACACGACCGGAAACTCGACGCGGTTCGGCACTTGCAGTGTTACGACATCGCCATGACCGATCCCTTGGCGGCGCAGCAGTTCCGCAAACCGCCGCACTTCGGACCACAGCTGCGCGTAAGTCACTGAACGGCGGTCATCTTTGAACGCAATGCGATCGGGCATCTCGTAGACGCGCTTCTCCAGTATCTCGCTAAACGTAACGTCTTTCCACCAACCATTGCGACGATAAAGATCCTGCAAATGCTGCGCTACTTGGCGCTCCGGCTGAACTCTCATGGTCGGCTCCTTTGCTGCAATGACTGGACGGTCTAGCGGACGCCGCGAAGCAGACCGCCGTCAACCTGAATGGCAGCGCCTGTAATGTAGGCGCCGCGCGGCGACACCAGCAATGCCGCGAGACCTGCAATATCGTCGACCGTACCGACTCGCCCGAGGGGAACGTCCAGTAACAAACGGGTGCGCACGCTCTCGTCCGGTTCATCGCCCGCGGCGAAGACCTTGCGCAGGCGCGAGGTGTCGATGTAGCCGGGACAGATTGTGTTGACGTTGATGCCAAACTCTGCGAGTTCTATCGATAAAGTCTTCGCATAGCCGATCACGCCGCCCCAAGTCGCCACCGAAAGCCCGAGGTCGCGGATCGGCTGGATTGCAGAGATGGCAGTTATGTTAAGAATGCTCCCACCGCCCCGCTCTCTCATTGACTCCGCGACCTGCCGGACCATGCGCACCGGGTACATTAGATTTTGCTCGACTGCGCGATGCCACGCTGCATCGTCGAAAGAAAGCAATGGGCCGACCGGCGGCGCACCGTCGTTGTTCACCAGCACATCAATGCCCCCGTGGACAGCGCGAACGGTCGTCGCTACTCTTTCGCAGTCTTCCGCCTTACGGCAATCCGCTGGGATCCATGTCACCTGGTTGCCGGTCATTTCGTGAATTTCGTGGGCCGCGCGCTTGAGGTCTTCCTCACGACGCGCGGTGATCACAACGCTGGCGCCCTCAGCGGCGAGTGTACGCGCGATACCAAGACCGATTCCCTGGCTGCCACCGCCGACGATCGCCACCTTCCCTTTTAGTTGGAGATTCATTGCGTCTCCTCGCCGGCGAGAAAGCGCTCGGCATTAAGATAGAACACACTTTCAAGGACTTCCTGCGCATAGCCTTCCTTCTCCCAATCGGCGCGCAATCGATTGTAGGAGTACAGCGGATAATCGGCACCAAACATCACGCGATTACGCAGACGTCGGCTGATTTCATGCTTAAGGTCGGTGGTAAAGTACTTCGGAGACCATCCGTGCAGCTCGTACCATATGTTGCGCTTATGCATCAAAACTGCGATGGTTTCCGTCTGCCATGGCCAACCAGGGCGTGCCGCGACTATGCGAAGCGACGGAAACTTCGCCGCGACGAAATCGAGATGACGCGGATGGCAATTGTCTAGCAGTATTCCGCCTCCGCCAGGCAGTCCCGCGCCTAGTCCGGTGGTGCCGACGAAGATCAACACTGGCGTTCCGGTCTGCGCACAAAGATCGTAGAACGGAAACCAGATCGGGTCGCTTGCAGGAGCGGACCCCGAACCCGACACCGCGTAACCCACAAAACTCGGGGCTGCCTCGATGCACCGTCGTAATTCCAGCACCCCAGCGTCGCGATCTAACGGGTCAATATGCAGCCAATGCCCGGCGATTACGTCCATGCCTTTGCGCTGGACATCGAACGCATAGTCGTGCAACGCCGAGACTTCTTCGATCGGTAGGTATTTGGTGTAGCCCAAATCTAGGATAACGCGCGCGTCGTTGTCTCGGAAGTGTTGGACCATTTCCGCCTCCGAGTGGTAGACGGGTTCAGAATTCCATGTCTTCTTTTGCTGCGCGAGCTCTTCGGGCGTTCGCAACGGAAAGCCGCGGCGCGTGCCCCAATGCGAGTGCATATCGACGATTTTCATATTTGGTCCACCTATATATGCGACCGCGCTGGAAGCCCCGGTCTCCGAGGGGCAACCACCGCCCCGACCAAAACACCACCAAGACTGCATCTGACTGAGCGCTCAGTATACCCCGCGCGACGCTTTCGTCAATATGTCGCAAAACGGCTCTGCGAAAGGCACTTCATGCCTCGTCCCTGAAGTCGTGCGAAGCCGCGTCTTGGCGTCGGGTTTGGGGTCTGCAAAACAGACACGACACACCGATTAGTGACTAAACGTCACTAATGAAGTGCTTAGCGAAGTATTTTGCTTGTTGGCGCCGACATCGAGAATGGTGCCCAGACCGATCTGATAACACATTGTCATCGTCCTTATACTGGAGAAAACATGTCTTTCCGACTTCAACGCCGCGCTCTACTTAAGAGCGCATCCGGTCTGCTGGCTGCGGCAACATTGGCGCCACTGCAAGCGCGCAGCGCGAGCGCTGCCACGAGTAGGCACCAATCTGCCGCCATTTCGAAGTCCACTGCACGATTCGACTCAATCGACGCATCCCTCCGCACAGCGGTCGAAGACAGCACAGTAGCCGGGGTGGTTGCGATAGGAGCGACGGAGCAAGGGGTTGTCTACTCGGGTCATGCTGGTCATGCAGATGCTGAACGCTTGCGGCCGATAACGGGAGACTCGATCTTCTGGCTCGCCTCGATGACCAAGGCAATCACTGCAACGGCGTGCATGCAGCTTGTCGAGCAGGGAAGGCTCAAGCTCGAACAACCCGCCTCGGATCTGCTGCCGCAACTAAAAACGCCGCAGGTGCTCGAAGGATTCGACACAACGGGTCATCCAATACTGCGGCCAGCGCGGAATGCGATCACGGTCCGTCATCTGCTGACCCATACTTCCGGCTTCACCTACAGCATCTGGAGCGATCGCCTCACCGAGTACGAGAAAGTGACCGGGATGCCAGATATTGGCTACTCGCTAAATGGTGCGTTTGCAGCACCGCTCGAATTCGAACCGGGCGAGCGTTGGCAGTATGGGATTAGCATGGACTGGGTTGGCAAGCTTGTCGAGGCCGTGGCCGACCAGTCACTTGAAGTCTACTTCCGAGAGAACATTTTCGCTCCGCTTGAAATGAACGATACCGGGTTTCTTATCGGCACAGCACAGAAGCGACGGGTCGCGACGTTACACCGTCGTCAAGGTGATGGAAGTCTCAAGCCCGAACCGTTCGAGATGAACCAGCGCCCAGAGTTCTTCATGGGCGGAGGAGGCTTGTTTAGTACGCCGAACAACTACATGACTTTTCTGCGCATGCTTCTTGGAAATGGAACATACCGCGGTGAGCGCCTCCTGCGCTCCGAGACAGTTGCCTCGATGTTCCGCAATCATATTGGTGATCTCGCAGTTGGCGAGATGAAGACAGCGCAACCCGCATGGTCAAATAGCTTCGATCAGTTCCCTGATCAGGCACACAAATGGGGATTGTCCTTTGACATCAACACGGAGGCAGGCCCACATGGTCGTAGCGCCGGAAGTGGCAGTTGGGCGGGCCTGCTAAATACCTACTTCTGGATCGACCCTGTCAAACGCGTAGCGGGGTCCATGTTCTCGCAGGTCCTGCCTTTTTATGATGAACGCGTGGTCAACCTGTATGGTCAGTTCGAGCAAGGCCTTTATTCCGGCTTGCGCCGAGCCTAACTGAAAGTTAGTTAGTGCGGAACTCCTTACCGATCACTTCAACTCTATAAAGGACCGGCATCATGTATGCAGTCACGGGTATCACGGGCAAAGTCGGTGGCGCATTGGCGCGGGCGCTCCTCGCCTGCGGCCAGCAAGTACGGGCAGTCGTTCGAGATGCGGACCGCGCCGCATCGTGGCGAGAGCGAGGTTGTCAAATCGCTATCGCCGACATGGAAGACGAGTCAGCGCTAGCGACTGCTTTCCATGGCGCAACGGGAGTCTTTATTTTGCCACCCTCCGAGTTCGACCCGGCTCCTGGATTTCCAGAGGCCAAGGCCGTAATTGACGCAGTCGCGAGCGCTTTGCGTCTTGCGAAACCGAAAAAGGTTGTATGTCTGTCGACCATTGGCGCACATGCAACTGAGAGCAATTTGCTCACGCAGCGAACGCTCATGGAACAAACGTTGACCCATCTGTCCATCCCAGTAACCTTCTTGCGGCCGGGCTGGTTCCTAGAAAATTCGGCGTGGGACGTCGCAGCGGCTCGTGACGC
The DNA here is from genome assembly GCF_023631305.1 of Caballeronia sp. INML3B. NCBI lineage: Bacteria > Pseudomonadati > Pseudomonadota > Betaproteobacteria > Burkholderiales > Burkholderiaceae > Caballeronia > Caballeronia sp. INML3B. The sequence goes on along the minus strand of NZ_JALQDI010000074.1, from coordinate 12,484 downwards.
GGCGAGAATCGCCAGCTTCCTGCAACCGCTAGATCGCGTTGTGCCAATGGTGGCAACGGAAGACGTTGGCTCCCTTGCGGCAAAATTGCTGCAGGAGACGTGGACCGGCGTCCGCGTCGTTGAGATCGAGGGTCCACACCGTGTCAGTCCCAACGATATTGCGGCTGCTTTCTCGCGAGCCTTCGGGCATCCCGTGCAGGCCGAAGTCGTTGAAAGGTCGCAGTGGGAATCTATGTTCCAGTCCCAAGGCATGAGGAATCCGATGCCCCGTATCCGCATGCTCGACGGCTTCAATGAAGGCTGGATCTGCTTTGAAGGATCGCCTGAGAATGTCATCCGCGGTCAGGTCGATCTCGATACCGTTATTAAAAAGCTAGTCGCAGACGCGAGCTGAGCGCTCGAGACGCGCCACTCGTCGAAACAAGGAGAGCTTCTTGGACTACATTACTCTTGGTACAACTGGGCTGCGTATTTCCCGCCTGAGCCTTGGTGCAATGACCTTTGGTGCGGGATCCGGCATCTGGGGCAACATAGCCGGACTGGACCGCGATCAAGCCATCCACCTCACGGCTGTCGCCGCCGAGCAAGGCGTCAATCTTATCGACACAGCGGACGTTTATTCGCAAGGTCTCTCCGAAGAGATCGTCGGGCAAGTAATCAAGGCGCTTAGCTTCGACGAGACGAAAATGCTGGTGGCCACGAAGGTACGGCTTCGTACCGGTCCCAGCCATAATCAGGTCGGCCTTGGTCGCTCCCACATAATCCGATCGGTGGAGACGAGTCTACGGCGTCTCGGACGAGACCATATCGACCTACTCCAGCTACACGATCGGGATGCGCTGGTACCGCTCGACGAAACGCTACGTTCGCTTGATGATCTGGTGACGCAGGGAAAGGTCCGTCACATCGGCGCTTGTAACTTCAGCGCGGCTGATATGGAGCGTGCCTCAGCCTATACAGAGCGCACCGATCGCACACCGATCGTGAGCAACCAAGTCCACTATGCACTAACGAGCCGAGACGTCGAACACGACATCGTTACCGTGGCCGAGTCGCGGTCAATGGGACTGCTAGTGTGGAGTCCGCTCGCGGGTGGCTACTTGAGCGGAAAATATGCAAGCGCCGAGTCATCCGCGGGGCGGCGCAGTAAACTAGAGTTTCCGCCGGTCGACCAGGGTATAGGTCATAGGATTCTAGAGGTGCTTATCGAGGTAGCTGACTCCCTCGAGGCATCGCAGGCGCAGGTCGCGATAGCTTGGCTTCTCGCGAAGCGAGCCGTCGCATCCGTCATAGTCGGTGCCCGCACGCCGGAGCAGCTAGCGCAGAATCTTGACGCGCGTAACATTCAACTCAGTGTCGAACACCTCGCGCGTTTGGACTCGGTTTCAGAAACTCGAATACCATATCCCCACTGGATGCAACGTTACCACGATAAGGATCGATTGATTTAGCGCGCTGCGTCGACGCCGCGGTTGTTAGCCGCTGACATTCAACATCCGCGCCGTCATCGAATTCGATAACAGCATTTCTCACCTGCCTCTAACCCGGGGCATAGCGTTTTCCATCCTCAGGGAAGCGGTGCTTGTATAAGGGTCGTAATTGCAATTTGGGTAACCGGGACCTGAGCCGTGAGGCGCATGGCCTCACGGCGTCCCCAGCCTCGCCGTCTGGCTGAATCATAATGGAAACGTACATCGGGAGCGCTATCAGGCATACAGGCCGGACGCGCGCGAATGGTTGCAATTATTCCTTCAGCCCATCAATAAAGTCGAGAAAGACCTTGGTCTTTGCTGGAATGTGCTCACGCGACGGATAAAAAACGTATAGCGGATAACGCTCGTCTGCCCAATCAGGAAATAGGTTCACTAAAAGCCCTGTTGCAATCAAATGCTCGGCGCCTATAGATAGCATTTGGGCGATGCCCGATCCTGCCAGACAGGCGTCAAGTAATGCGCTCGGATCGTTGACCGTCAGCCGACCGCGTGTCGTTATCACGACGCGCTTCCGGCCCTGATGGAACTCCCAAGGGAAGGGCTTTCCGCCTGCCGGATCGCGGAACTCCAAACATCGATGGTCGGAGTTCTCGAGATCCTCAGGTCTGCTGGGACGCCCTCGCTGCACGAGATACGATGGCGCTGCGAGTGTCATGATAGCCGTATCGAGTACTTTACGCGCTACAAGCGTAGAGTCCTTTGGCTTGCCGAATCTGAGCGCGACGTCGAAGCCTTCTGACACCAGATCACCCAAGCTGTCCCGCGCGATGAATTCAATTTTCAGCTCGGGATGCAGGTCCATGAAACTGTCAAGCCGCGAACCGAGCACAGTTCGATAGCATACGGGATCGAGGTTCACTTTAAGCCGGCCGCGGACCGACATCGACACACCCGAAACTTCCGCCGCCGCTTCTTCGAGTGCAATAAGATGAGGCAACATGCGTTCGTACATGCGGTGCCCCTCCTCCGTGAGAGAGACTGCACGGGTGGTGCGGTGAAATAGCCTCAGCTTGAGCCGATCTTCAAGCCTTGCAATCGCTCTGCTTACCCCCGGCGGAGACATTCCCACAATCTCCGCCGCCCCTTTAAACGTGCCTGCGTCTACGATTGCAGCGAATATGTTAATCGCGCTCGAAAAGCTCTCGAGTTTTGGCTTCATGCCGGGTCCTATGCGCGTTAAGTTTTCCGTCAGCCAACGACTTTACCTCTCGGCACTTCTACATAGCAAGCATCGCAGTCCATGGGTGACTACGCGCTACCTCGAATGTCTCCCCCGTCTTCCGTTTAAGTTGCTCATTACGCCGGCGGCGGTAGCGCGGGTCACGGCCTTGCAAAGTATGAAGCCAAGGCGTCCCTGGCGTTCCGTGCTTACATTGCCTGCCTACAAGTACTTGGCCGGTCGCAGACGTAGCTCGGGCGCTAGCGTGATCGTTAGATTCTGACCGTCTAGTCGCGGCAGCCTGCAAGGATGAGAATTATGCTGACTTCGAGAATGCGTTAATAGCCCCAATGAGAGATCTTCTCGTCGGTGTTCGGGCGGCCGGCTCGACTACTTGACTTCGTCTCTGAGACTCTGATTGGCTCGCTTTCAACGAAGCGAGTCCGTTTGGCTTTACGCCGACCGGCGTCGTATCGGCGTACCAAGCGAATGTCAACAGGCCTCAGACAACTGCTCGCCCAATCAATCCAAGTATCAAGGGGCCAGTACTGAGCGTACTCGGCCGACGTCATCGAAAATCTTGATTACGGAGGTATCGTCCGCGAGACCGTGACCCGCTTCGGCAGCCGACAAGAACATGCGATGCGCGCATTTTGTCAACGGCGCGACGAATTGCGAGCTGTCGGCCATGTCGAGAACCAGGCCTAGATCTTTAACGAAGATGTTCAGCGCAGTCACGGGAGCAAAGTCATTTGCAATCACGTGGGGCATGCGATCTTGGAACGCCCACGAGTTTCCTGCACTGTTCGTGATAACGTCGTACAGGAGCTGAGGCTCGATTCCTTGGCGCTTCGCCAATGCCATTGCCTCGGTTGCAGCTGCGATATGTACGCCACAAAGCAGATTATTGATCAGCTTCACTTTGGAGCCCAATCCGACTTGCTCACCAAACCGGTACACTTTGGCTGCGTAGGCATCAAATACATCCTTACAGGCATCATACGCCGACTGCGGTCCTGAGCCCATGATCGTCAGTTTTCCCGCCGCTGCGCCGACCACCCCTCCCGATACAGGAGCGTCGATCATCGCGATCCCCTGCTCTTCGAGTCGCTTCGCCATTGCCTCGGCGAATGCTGGTGCTACCGTCGAGCTAGCAATCACGACACTGCCTGCCTTGAGCGTTGAAGCCAATCCATCGGTGCCAAAAAGGACCTGCTCCGTCTGAGCAGCGTTTACCACCAAGATAATCACCACATCCGACCGCTGACCGAGATCAGCCAAGCGGTCGCACGCAATGCCTCCAGCTGCCGAAAATTTGGCGCGCACGTCCGCACTCACGTCATAGCCTGTTACTGCGAACCCCGCCCGTATAAGCGAGTTTGCTACGCCTTGCCCCATCGCACCTATTCCCACAACGCCCACTGTCTTCGGCATATCTACTCCGGTTTCTGGTTGTACCAGATTTGACACTACGACGACGTGCGCCGAAAAGCAAGTCTCGCGAGTATTAGATCGTCGTGCCGCATCCGATCCTGTTCTGCACGCAGTCGTGCTGCTCAAGGCCGATCTACTTTTTTGTTGACGGAACGCGACGACGGCTCGTAATATCTGGTTGTACCAGTTAAGACGCACGCAGGATATTCCATGACGAAACCGTTTCGCGTTCTAGCAACGAACCCAATCGATCCATCCGCCTTATCCATCCTCGCGCCAACTTGCGAACTACTTACCGCGCCAAATGATCGGGAGGATACGCTGCGCTCGCTCGTATCCGACGTTGACGCGCTCATCGTCCGCGTGCGTCTTCCGGAGGACATCTTCGATCGCGCTCGGCGTCTGAGAGCCTGTGTGCGCCACGGAGTCGGTCTGGATTTCATACCGGTTGAACGGGCAACCCGCGCAGGAATTCCGGTCGCAAACCTCCCAGACTCAAACACGCAAGCGGTCGCCGAGCATGTCGTTGGTGCGATCTTAGCGATGGCTCGCGGCTTTGACCGGCTCCCCACATCTTGGCGGAAAAACGGCTGGCTCGTGAGGCAGGCGTTTCAGGGCTTCGAGATGCGCGGGCGGACCGTCGGCGTAGTTGGCCTTGGCCGAATTGGCATCAGAGTCGCGGAAGCGCTGCATCATGGCTTTGGGATGCGCGTCATTGGTTGTGACAGCAGCAAGCGCGAAGGGTTGCCGCTGTTCATCGAGCAAACGTCGATCGAGGAAGTGTTCGCTGGCGCAGACGTCATCACGCTTCACGCGCCGCTAGTCGCATCAACAAAACACATGGTTAATGCACGCTTACTAGCTCTGGCAAAGCGGAGCGCACTACTCGTCAATGCAGCGCGCGGCGGGCTGATTGACGATGAAGCGTTGGTTCAAGCCTTGAGTAGCCGTCAGATCGCTGGCGCAGCACTTGATGTATTCGAACCGGAGCCATTGCCCACCGCACACCCCTATTGGTCGCTCGACAACGTCTTATTGACGCCGCACGTCGCCGCTTTCACAACTGAAGGTTTGGAACGAATGAGCACTGGCGCAGCTCGGGCCGTCGTTGACATCCTGCATTCACGCATGCCGGAAAATTTAGTCAATCCCGAAGTGTGGTCGCGCTATCTCGACTCTATCAAAAGCCCTGAGACGCAGAGACGTCTTTAACCCACAACGCATCGTCCGTACTTAGAAGAAAATGAAAATCTTGGATATCGTGGCCTATCCGGTTACCGTTCCAGTTCCTCCTGCATATCAGGTCAGTCTGGGAATCGGGAGGATGGTCAAGCGGGATACCGTAATCGTCAAGGTTATTACAGATGAGGGCATCGTCGGCTGGGGCGAGTCGCACCACGGGCGTGCTCACCTCGCGGTCGCTACGCTCGTCAACACGACACTTAAGCAACTTGTTACCGGTTTCGAGGCAACAGATGTGAATGGCGTCTGGTCGCAAATCTATCGCTATCAGCTTGCGTCACACGGAATGGGTGCGGCTTGTGCGGCGGCTATGAGCGGGATCGACATGGCGCTGTGGGACATCCGTGGCAAGTCGACAGGCTGGCCGCTCTACCGGCTGCTCGGCGGAGCGTCGCGTAGCGTACCGGCCTACGCTGGCGGTATCTGCCTCGGGTTCCAGTCGCCCGGCGCATTAATCGACGAAGTCGCGTCGATCGTTCAACGCGGCTTCCAGGCGGTCAAACTCAGGCTAGGCGACTCCACCACAGACGACATCGCACGAGTCAGCGCCGTGCGCGAGGCATACCCAGACATCGATATCCTGACCGATGTCAACACTGCATACACTCTGCGCGACTTTCGCACTGTTGCGCCGTACCTGGATGCGGCGCGCATAGGTTGGCTCGAGGAACCGTTTCCCGCACACGATTACCGCAGCTATCGTGAAGCGAAGTTGCTGTGCAGCTTTGCACTGGCTGCCGGTGAAAACCATTTCACCCGCTTCGAATTCGCGCAACTCATCGAGGCCGAATCCGTTACTGTACTGCAGCCTGACATCTCAAAGATGGGTGGTATCACCGAGTTACTGAAGGTTGCGGCGATGGCCTCTGCACAAAAGCTTCCTATTCATTGTCATTCCAGTATGGGAATCAACATGGCCGCGACCCTGCACGTTCTCAGCGCTGTTGAAAACGCCGGGTACTTCGAAGCAGATTGCTCACTTTACAACCCGCTGCGCGACGATCTGATCGATTTCTCGTTCGACGTTGACGCAAGTGGCACGATCCGACCGAGCGAGAAGGCTGGCATCGGTATCGAAGTCAACGAGGATTTCATTCAACGCCATGCTGGTTCGAGCGGTCCCGGCTTCGTCTGATGCCGAGAATCGTCTTTCGTTAATCAACCATCCCCAAGGAAAGCAATGTCGACCAATACAATCCGACGCACCTCTGTTTCACACGCCGCAGCTGACCAGAGCGACTTTGAACTCGGCTTGCGCCCCTACTTCGAGTATCGCGACCTCGGATTCAAAGAAGCGTCGAACGGAGGCTACGTCGCACACATTATTCGCGCAGTGCCGGGCAAGCGGGCGGAGCCCGAGTGGCATACGCACGATGCGGCGTTCCAGATGGTGTTTGTACTGCGCGGATGGATCGACTTCGAGTTTGAAGACATCGGCGTAACTCGTCTTACGGCGGGCTCCTCCTGCCTCTTCCCCCCGGGCGTTCGTCACCAAGTTCTCGGAAACAGCGACGACTTCGAGCAACTCGAGGTCGTGTCTCCTGCCGATTTCGCAACTCACGCGGCGGACAAGCCCTAAATCGACCTAGCGCTTGCAGTTAGCGAGTCCGAGCAAGGCGACGCACGCACTTGTACATGAGTATCCGCGTCTTGATCTCTGCTCGGTATCTCAGACAGCGTCGTTTGATGTGACTGGTTTGCGCTTCCGCCCGCTCGCCGATCTTTTTGTTTCCGCGGGCGCCCGTGGATCAACCTTGGTCTTGATGTCAGCGGTCGATCCAAACAACGCACGAAAATACACGTCAACCCCTTTAATATGCTGCCGCAAGATGCTCTCCGCCTTCTCGACATCACGTTCGACTATCGCGGCTAGCAACTTGCGGTGGTCGTTCACTGATTGACGGCAGTGCTCATCCGAAGAAAAGTAGACCTCGCGGCGCTTGCGCGACATAAGGTAAAAAACGTTCACAAATCGCACGAACACGTCGTTTTGAGTCGCCGCGACTATCGCCAGATGAAACTCTGCGTCCAGACTCGCGAGCTTCTCGCCGTCCCCTCGTGCGGCAGCGCAACGTTTAACGATTGCGGACAAGCGCTCGAGATCTTCGTCCGTGCGCCGCTCACACGCAAGACGCACGGCCTGAGTCTCGAGCAAACGTCGCAATTCGACGGCTTGTATGACCTCGTCAGGCGCGAGGGGTGCGTCGGCCTCCGCGAATAGGACCATCGCTTCGATACTCCGCTCTTCCGATCCGGCCCGCAGGTAGATACCCGACTTTGGGCGAGCGTCGATGATTCGCAGCGTATCTAACCGAATTAACGCTTCGCGCAGTGCCCCGCGACTCATGCCAAACATTTCGGACATCTCTCGCTCAGAGGGCAGCTTGTCTCCCGGTTCAAAGCCGCGCTCATGTATGAGTTGCACGAGTTGTCGAACGTTGTCAAGCATGGGATCACCGCTTCTTGGAATACGAAAGTTTTTGAGCCAGCAAAGGCGGCCGCCGTGCCAAAGCGCACAGCTACAAGGATAGCGTGGACATCAAATCTGGTCAAACCAGGCGTACGCTTCAACACCCGCGGGAACTTCGTGGAAAAGCGCAGTGCTTGTAGCCCTCGGAGGGCGGCCGCGATTCAAGAAATTATAGCCAACCGCTATCACGTAAGGAGGCGCGAAGGCCAACTATTTGACGCGCGCCTCCGCTGCGATGTCCGAATTTTCATAATCCGCCTTGCTGAATGGATCAAGCAGCCAGCGTCCGACGAGCGAGGAGAAGTCCGAGCACCCACAAATGCGGCATCTGTCGTGTACATGCCGTGCCATCCGAGGAGCGGTGCGATGAGGCTCGCCGCAGGTCCTGCCAGCATCTTCTCCGCCAATAGTCCCCTATCACGGTCCCTATCGCTCGGCCCCGACGTGACTCCGGCGCAAGACGTGCAGATGACTGGCACGATCAATCGAACTACGCAAGTAAATGTGCCCAGCAAGAAAGCGCAAGCTATGTATGTATCCGGTCCGGTCGCCCGTCACACGACCTGTGCGAACGGGAAAGTACCCGCCGAGACGTCACCGATTTTCGACGTAGTCGCCAAGACGTGCGACAAATAGCAAACCCGAAAGTGGCCAAGTTGGGCTCCCTTTCCTCTGAATCTGGTCGTACCAGTTTACTAAGCGAGACATATGAAATAGACTGAATGGTCTGCCAAGAAGAGCATCGCGTAATGAATAATCAGGCCTATATCTATGCACCGCGTTACATGGAAATCGGCGGTGGCTCAGTGTCGGGAACTGCGGCAATATGCAGACGGCTCGGGGTTACGCGTCCGCTGATCGTGACCGACCCTTTCATGAAAACGTCTCGGCTGATCGACCGACTCACCGTCGGGCTCGACGCAAGCGGCATCGAGTATTCCATATTCTCAGACACGGTTCCGGATCCGACTGATACTGTCGTCGCCCGGGGGGCGAAAGTCCTTATTGAAGGAAATTTTGATTGTTTGATTGCGTTCGGAGGCGGGTCGCCAATGGACACCGCGAAGGCGATGAACATCCTGGCAGCCGCACACCGACTTGATCCTGGGATACATATCCGCGAATTCAAGCTACCGGTGAACGCTGATGCCACGGCTGTCCCCCTTATCGCAGTTCCGACGACGGCTGGGACAGGAAGCGAAGTCACGCGCTTCACAGTCGTAACGGACACCGTGAATAATGAGAAGATGCTCATTTCCGGCCTGGCCGCGCTGCCAGTAGCAGCAATCGTGGACTTCGAACTAACCATGACCGTGCCTCCGCGAGTGACCGCTGACACCGGACTGGATGCCTTCGTGCACGCGCTCGAGGCCTTCGTCTCCCGTCGAGCCAACGCACATTCAGATCTCTTTGCTCGGTCGGGATTGTCGCTTATCGGACATCATCTGCGCAGAGCTTATGCCGAACCGGGAGATCGCCTGGCCCGCGAAGCAATGATGCTTGGCGCGACGCATGCCGGCATAGCTTGTTCGATTGCTCCCGTGGCATTAGTGCATGCCATGGCGAGGCCGATTGGCGCGCATTTCCACGTTTCACACGGCATGTCGAACGCAATGATGTTGCCCGTAGTTACGGAGTACTCGTTACCGAGTGCGCTAGACAAATACGCAGAAGCCTCAAGGATCGCTGGGTTCGCGAGGAGCGAAATGGACGATGAGACAGCGTCGCGCACCTTGGTCGAGATGCTTCAACGCTTGAATCGCGAACTCTCAGTTCCATCGCCACGCAATTACGGAATCTCGCCAACAGAGTGGCAGCGTCTCTTACCATTGATGGCGGACCAGGCTCTCGCATCGAGTAGCCCATACAACAACCCTCGCATCCCTGCCCGTGGCGACATCGTCGCTTTATATCAAGCTAGCTATGGCTAGCTCAATTTCGACTCGTGTGTGATGCTTCCGATTTCCAATCTCGCTTGCAAAAACGCCATGCTTACACGCCGCTTGGACTGGGCTACCAGACACGTTGATTGTCAGGCCAAGGTGCCGCGGTCGACCAAGTTAGTTGGTCGGCTTTGTTCCTCTAGGATTGTCCGACCGGCGCAGATATAAGTCCAGCGCACATGACGGCTTTGCAAGGCTGCCTATGCCAGGATCCCTCATCTCCCGGAAATTGTTGGTCCATGGCGCTCGACAGTGCTCAAAACGCAGAATGACGCTTACAAGTGTCACGGACGCAACAGACGATATTGAGGAAAGTCTCGTGGATGAAAGCGAGGCGTCAATCGCTCCGTCAGTGGCATGAATTGCTGGCGTCGTTCGGGTGACTGGCAAAACGCAGAAGAGCGAAGCCATTTCGTGGCTTCTCTTTTCGCCGACTGCGTATCCCCGAGGCAGTAAGTCCCAATGCAGGGCCCGCCTGTAAAATGAAGAGAATGCCCGTGAGCACCGCACGATCGTCGGGCGCCGGTCGCGCCAACCGCCCCTCTCGAAGGAGTTCGCGTCAGTTTTCATTTCCACCCGTCCCCCCGGAAGCGTGCTCGCACCCGCATGACTCTCGCCGATGACCGTTAGGGAATCGCCCATGGCTCGACGGGCAGTCCAAGAAGACACGCAACGTTGCGGCGTACGCCATCAAAACTCCATTCGCACGAAGTGCAATTCTGCGTGCGATTGGTCTTGTCCGGGAGGTCCTCAGGTGACGTGCAGGACATCACGGTGAACTGCCGTTGCTGTCAAGAAATCGTCGACTTTGCCGCGGTCGGATTCAGACCTAAATAACCGCAAGAATGCCAGTGCGCACAACATGGTCACCCCAGCTGAGCATGCAATGGCGGGCGTGTATGATTGGAACCATTGGAACGAAAAGCCCATGGTTATCGGCGAAACGATTCCCCCAAACAGTCCCACGCAATTCATGATCGAGCAAACGATGCTTGCCCCACGTCGGCCACCAATCTCGGGGGCCATCGCCCACATCGGGCCCAATATCGACATGACAAACGCGTACCCGAGCGACATCGCCGTTACCGAAAGATAGAGATTATTTACGCTAACAGCAACGAATAAGCAGACTGTCCCGAAGAAGAGGCCGCTGAAAATTACTCGACGGGTAGCAGCTTCCGTCGTTTGCCCGGCTTCGACTAGCCGTCGAACGACCCAACCCGCACCAGCGACTGAAACTATTGCGAAAACGTAAGGCTGCGCCGCAAGCAGCCCCATCTTCGACATCGACATCCGGTACGTGTCGGTGAGATAAGTCGGGTACCAAGAGAGGAATAGGAAGTTGACGAGATTCAGTCCAAAACAAGCAAGGGCGCAGGCCCATACCGAAGGTCTCGTCGCAAGCAACTTCAAAAATCCGGCCGGCGTCGCGGATTCAGTTTCAACGACTTTGTCATGAGAGATCCACTCGCGCTCGCTACTAGAGACGCGGGAATCGGCCTTCGGATCGTCGCGCAGATAGAACCAGATGAACGTTCCCAAAGCCGCAGCCATCGCACCGGTCGCGACGAAGGCAGCCTGCCAATGCGCCTTCACAATGATAGCTGATACCAGAGGCGGTGCGACAGCCGATCCGATTACAAGGCCCAAGTTTTGAATGGACGAGACTTGCGAATACTCGATCCTTGGGAACCATTTACTCATCAACAGCGCCAGGGCTGGCCAGCTCACTGCTTCAGCAGCCCCGAACGGAATACGAAAGCCGATCCAGGATGCAAAAGTCGTCGCACTGGTTGTCGCTACAAGCAGAATGCACCAGAGCCACATGAAGTAAAAGAAACATCTTCGTGGCCCGAGGAGGTTTGCCAAAAACGCTGCGGGAACCTGGGCGGCCGCGTATGCGAACGTGAACGCGCTCAGAATGAAACCCATCTGGCTGGGCGTGAATTCCATCTGGGCTCGTATGACCGGTGCAGCCACTGCTAGGTTGGCTCGATCTAGGTAGCTCACCGCTGCAATGAGGAACATCAGGCCCATCACCTTCCATCTGAATTTTGATTCCACGAAGTCTCCTATTTATTTAGTCAGCCCACATAACGTCCGTACATCCCATCATGCCGTCAACCGCCAATCTGCTTGTACCAGATTGTAGAGACAAGTTTTGGCGAAGGTCAACCAGCAAATGCCCGACATACGCCTGATTCGCGCGCCGTCCGATTTTTTGCGCAAGGACAAGATACGGTGCAAGAGCCCAACCCCCTTCCAGTCAGACTTGTCTGGTACAACCAGCATAACGGCATGGTCGTCCCCTCGTGGGAAACAACGCGCGCTTCGGGTTCTCGAAAGGCGGGATCCTGAAGCCAAGCGGTTGACGATACTCAACTATGGGGTTGCCTCTCCGGCGGCTTGCTCAAGGACAGGAAATGTGAACAAGTCACATCGCGTACGCGGCTCCGCATACAGTACGTAACAGACGGGCTGGCTCTGATCTGGCTGCAGCATGCGACTTCTCGCATCCCGCGGTGCTTTCGTCCGACCCGCGCACGCGAAGCTAAAAATGATGACCACAATTCTATTAGGTTGCCTAACGTGTCACGGCCAAATACAGATGTCGGGGTGCGGGCTAAATACAGATGTCGTATCTATCCAAGGTTTTTGCTCTCACACGGTGTTGAAGATGCAGGGTCGAGCGGGCAGGGCGCGGGTGCGTCGACTTCCCCGTTTGCACCGCCGAGCTGTTTTT